>SLGA01000120.1 GCA_007123985.1 Balneolaceae bacterium
AAGAGTCTGAAAAGAACAGAGAAACCTTCGAATCATATCGCGAAATATATGACGTGAAAATTGGGTACAGATTCAGATACGACAAAGAAGCGGCCCTTAAGAAGTTCAGAGAAGTTATGAACAGCGAAAAGCCGGTTAAGCGCAGAGCACCAATCCAAAAAATTGAACACAGAAAACAGCGGCGGTCTGGCACTTGGCTCAAAGCTGCAGCAGTACTACTTGTGGCGGCAGGTATTTCAATCTACTTATTTGCCACATTTGATAGTGGTGATGACCTCAGAGTTGTGGAAGATGCATCAGGCATTTCAATAGAAACTGAAGCCGGAGAGCAAAAGGCGTTCAGGCTGAGTGACGGAAGCCGCATCAAACTTAATGCATCGAGCCGTATTTACGTAGCTGATGGATTTGGAGATCAATCCCGCGAAGTTGAATTGCAGGGAGAAGCTTTTTTTGAGGTTGCAGAGCTAGACGGAGTGGAGTTTGTGGTTGAAACATCAAGCGCGCGCGTAGAAGTGTTGGGCACTTCATTTGCGGTGAGAGCCTGGGAGGGCCGAAACGAATCTGTAGTTGCTGTGCAAACAGGCAGAGTTTCGGTTGGCTCATCCAATCCCGAAATATCTGAGAATACCATTTTGAATGCCGGTGAATATTCGCTGATAGCCAAGAACGAGGCGCCCGGACCGGCAGAACAAACAAATATGAACCAATACCTCGGATGGACAAACCAAATGTTTGTATTTGAGGAAACACCTCTTGAGGATGTGATCAGGCAGCTTGAACTCCACTTCAACGTGAAAATTAGTGTTCAAGATTCCTCAACCATTGAAGATCCTGTAACGGCACGGTACAGAAACGAGTCGCTGGATGAAATACTCCGGTTCACATCCATTACGCATGGCGTGGACTTTACGGTAGAATATTAACAAACCAACAATAACAACAACCAATAAAAACAGTAAGTCGGGTAACAATTATGGAATCCACAACCAATAAATGCAGGGCAGTTCAAAGGCGTGCTTATGAGCCAATCATTGCTTTTGTACTTTCGGTTTTTATGCTTTTTAGTATAACAACCGCACAGGCACAATCGAATGTGTATGCAGATGATTTCCTCAGCAGCAATATTATGCAGGCACGTGCAATGCCAAACCTCAACATTACGGTAAATGTAAATTTTCAGAATACACCTATACTGGAGGCACTTGGCCAGCTTGCCGAGAGCGGCTCTCTGGATCTGAATTACAACAGACGCAGTTTTGATCAGAATATCATGGTAACCAAAAATCTGCAGGGTGTAAATCTTCTGGAGGCAATTCACGAAGTAACATCAGAAGCTGGTCTGCATTTTTACATATCAGATTCCGGCCAACTGATACTCACACCGGAAGAACTTCCATCTAATACAGGTACACTAAGAGGCCGTATTTTAGATGCTGCAAACAGCGAGCCGCTTGTTGGAACCACCGTGTATATTAGAGAGTTGGAGCGTGGTGACGTAGCGGATGCAGATGGATTTTTTCAGATTGACAACATTCCTGAAGGCACGTATAACGCCCGGATAACATCTGTGGGTTACCAAACCATAAACCGCAGGATAAATATTGCTGCGGACGAAGAGCTTGAACTGAACATAACACTGGAGCAAGACCGGCTGCTTCTCGATGAAATTGTTGTTACCGGGTATTCTATTCGTCAGCGGAGCCTCCCGACGGGTTCACTTACCCGAATAGAAGGCAGCGAATTTCAGGAAGCGCTGATTCAGTCACCCGATCAGGCACTGCAGGGAAGAATGAGCGGTGTTCTTGTGAGCCACTCGAGCGGGCAGCCGGGCAGTGGTTTATTAGTTCGGGTAAGAGGCCTGGGCTCAATAAATGCTTCTAATTCGCCCATTTATATTGTGGATGGTGTGCAGGTTCGAACGGATCACACTTCTGTGAATGTGCCTGATAATGCTTTGGCATCCATCAACCCAAACGATATTGAAAGCATTGAAGTGCTGAAAGATGCATCGGCCACCGCAATGTATGGTGCACAGGGTGCAAATGGTGTTGTTCTGATTACAACCCGGCAGGCAGAACGAGGGCAGACACAAATAAACGTTTCATCGCAGATCGGATTTAATGAGCAGCCCAAACCGCTTGATATCATGGACGGGCCAACCTGGACCGAGACAATGATCCAGGGATTTGTAAACCGGGAAGTTGACAGAGGTCGGGATCCTGTAGAGAGTCGGCAGCTTGGAATAGAAAGGTATGGCGATCCTGCAACTGCTCCTACCTACGACTGGCAGGATGCACTTACCCGCGCAGGTATGCTGAATCAGTTCAATATTTCTGCTTCAGCCGGTCTTGAAAATACAAGAATCTATATTTCGGGTGCGTACGATTTTGAAGAAGGTGCCGTACTTGCCAGTGATTTTAGCAGCCTGAGATTTCGGTCTAATATTGATCACTCTTTCAGTGATCGGTTTACAGTGGCTACACGGTTGAGTGTTGCTTCAACTACTGCCAATGGATTGCAGGCAGGAAGTGCGAATATCACAAGTCCGTTTCACGGTGGTTATACGCAAAGGCCTATTGATGCCATATTTACAGAAGATGGCGGATATAATCATAATGATTTTATTCGGATCAATCTGGTTCAGCAGTTGGAAGAAAACATTAGAAGAACATCCACACGGCAGTTCAGAGGAAGTGTTACAGGTGTATATCGGTTTCTGGAAAATCTCTCTTTCAGATCGCTGTGGGGACTTGATTACAGAACCAATCGCGACACCAATTACACATCTGCACTGCTTCCGAGATATATTGATACAGGCGGATCTCTTACAGAAAGATATCGTGAAACGGTATCTTTTAATACAAATCAAATTGTGGAGTTCGATCAGACAATCAGCCAGCACAATTTTAGTGTTCTTGGTGGTTTTGAGTATCGCTTTAACGACCGGCAAAGCATCAGTGCCAGTGGAGATCAGTTCCCGAACCCGATTTTTACCCAGCTCGATCTTGCCGCCGAAAACTACAGTGTTTCCGGGCGTACATCACAGTCGAAGTTTGCGGGTATTTTCTCTCGAGTAGACTATAATTATAACGGCCGCTACTATGCCAGCGCCAATATTAGGTATGATGGTTCATCCAGATTTGGCCAGCAAAACCAGTGGGGCCTCTTCTACTCTGGTGCACTTGCCTGGGATATTGCCCGTGAAAGCTTTATGGCAGATGTTCGTTACGTGGATCAGCTGAAGCTGAAAACCAGTTACGGTATCACCGGAAATTCCGGAATCAGCGACTTTGCTGCACGATCACTCTTTGGAAGTGGCGGAACGTACGAAGGAAATACAGGTCTGCGCCCATCCGGTCTTGGTAATGACCTGCTCACCTGGGAAGAAGCTCAGACACTCGATATTGGTATTGAGTTTTCACTTCTTGGCGACAGATTTTATGGTGACATAAACAGGTTCGTAACCCAGAATAAAAACCTTCTCCTAAACGCATGGTTGCCAACAGACAGTGGTTTCTCAAGCATCACAAGAAACTCAGGCGTAGTTGAAAATAAAGGGTGGGAAATTGAACTGGGTGCACGATGGATCAGCACAAGCAGTTTTAACTGGTCAACCAATTTCAATTTTACCTACCAGGAAAATGAGATTATTGAACTGGTTGACGGACTGGATATTCTTGGAAGCTCAACGAGAGTTGGGTTCCCAATTGATATCATGTGGATGAATAAGTATGCAGGTATCAACCCTGCAGACGGTCGCGTGATGTGGTACGACATTGATGGAAATATTACCTATCGAAGAAGCAGTGCAGATCAGCAGATGGTTGGAAAATATTCACCCGATTATTTTGGCGGTCTGACGAATGTGATGAATTACCGAAATTTCAGGCTCAGCACGTTCTTTCAGTATGAATATGGCCGCTCAACCTACAACTCTACAGTAGGTCGCCGGATGCAGGTTGTATCCACAGAAAGGGGCTTAATGGCAAATGTTGCAAGAGATGCATGGCAGCAACCCGGTGATATGGCAGGCTTGCCGAGGCATTACACCTCCAGCTCTTTCCCGGGAAGCAGCAGCCACAACAACTCATCAGTATTTGTAACGGATGCATCCTACATACGCCTTAAAGAGATGCGGCTTGATTATAATATCCCGCTTGAATGGGTAGAGAAAATCAGCTTAAATCGCGCCAATGTATTTGTTCAGGCCAGAAACCTGCTTACATGGACAAACTATCCCTACGGAGATCCAGAGTTTGTAGGCCAGGGTACGGGCGAGTACCCGCAGTCGCGACAGATTTCTCTTGGAATAAATTTTCAATTTTAAATAAACCGGATCAATGAAAAGGATTTTAAAACTTAGCATAATCACAACCATACTGGCATTTGCCGTATCGTGTGATGACTTATTGAACACCGAACCGACGGTGGCTGTAAGCTCCGATCAGATTATCACGACAGCCAGCGGTATGGACGCGGTTCTTACTTCCGCATACGACAGACTTCGGTCTGAAAGTCTCTACAGATACTGGATTCCGGCAGCACCGGAAGTACTGGCCGATAATTCCGAACTCCACCCGATTAATTCCGGGCGCTTCAGTTCGCAGGCTGAAAATGCATTTGGTTCACATTTTACATCCGGTGTATGGTCAACGGCATACCGGCTTATTAACGAAGCCAACATTATAATCGAAGGAGCCGGTGCAACGCAAACATCACAATCGCATCGGGATCGTCTGATGGGCGAAGCGTACTTTCTGCGCGGACTTGCTTATCACGAGCTGCTGCGTGTGTACAGTTACGAGCCAAACCATCCGCTTGTAGGCGATTGGGGGCAGGGAGTGATTATCAGAACAAGCCCCACCCTTGGCCTGAGTGATGCGGATCTTCGCCCGCGAAGCAGCGTAATTGAAGGCTATGAGCAGTCAGAGCGCGATTTTCTGGCGGCTATTCCCCTCCTGGAAAATAACGACAGAGGTAATGTCTATTTTGCGGATGCAGCAGCAGCCCATGCAGGCCTTGCACGGCTTTATCTCTACTGGGAGCGCTGGGATGATGCTCTTAACCATGCTCAGCAGGCACTGAACACAAGCCAGGGAAGTTTGACTGATTTCAGTGAGCATGAAAATATCTTTGATATATTGCCGAATCCCGAGTCAATTTTCGAGCTCTCATTCGATAATACACACGGCAGCAGTGGCTCTTTGAATGCTGTTACCAATCCGCCTCCGGGCTGGTTTGATGCACTTCCATCAGCTGAACTGCTTGAATTGTATGAAGAAAATGATCTCAGAAATAATCTTTTCAGAGTGCATGATGATGGCTACCCATTCATTATTAAATACTCCGGAACGGTAGGCCAGAATACAGATCATATTCCCGTATTCCGAGTTGCTGAAATGATCCTTATACAGGCAGAAGCACAGTATGAACTGAACAATGAGGCAGCAGCCATTGCAGCTTTAGAACTGCTTCGTTCGTATCGAGGCTTACCGGCCTACACAAATGCTCCGTCGGGAAATGCACTGCTTGAGGAGATCTATGATGAAAGAAGAAGGGAACTGGCATTTGAAGGCCATCGATGGTTCGACCTGAAACGCCGAGGAATGGACGTTCCCAAACCGGAGGTGAATCTGAACTCTTTGGTTCCTTTTGATGATGTGCGAATACTGGCACCTCTCTCAGGTACTCAGGTTGAAAACAATCCTAATCTGGATCAAAATCCGGGATATTGATGTAATGCGGTCCGGCTCATTTCTTATAAATTACCGGACCGCTTTTTTGGAAAATCGAACAGCAAAAAATTAAGACCATGAAATCTACACAACTTATAAATCTTTTATTGATTAGCGCTTTTGCGCTTACGCTTGCAGGCTGTTTCCCCGATAACAGCAGAATTTATGACGGCCCGATGCAGGTTGAGTTTAATCCAACTTCAGATACTCAGCGAATGTCCAACGGAATTGTATATGATGCCACCGTACAGCTTATCGGCCCGCATCAGGATACAGACGTAACCATAAATTTCGAAATTGATACTGAAAACAGCACAGCTGTGGAAGGTGTACACTTTGAAGTGGGAGGCCGGTCAACCGTTCTGCCTGCAAACAGCAGCTTTGCACAGATTACCGTTACTGCTATTGAAGAAAACATCGATGATGAACGTCCTGAGGTGGTAATTACCCTGCTTGGTAACGACACCGGCGATGTTATTGCGGCAGAAAATTACAGGACATTTACACTTACACTCCGGCCTTGAAACATTGAAAGGATCAAATACATCAAAAAGGAGATGCATGCCTGTATCTCCTTTTTTTTAGAATGCCCAATTAGGTAAAAAAGCTGCAGATGAACCACCCTGTTATTGTATCGAAACTTTACAGATTTCTGAGCTGATGAAGAACAGAAAAGTATGTTTGATTTTAGTCTGTATTATTTGGGCACTGTTACTGTCATGCGATACATCCCCATCAGGCCCGCCAGGCTTTAGCGGCCCGGCCAATCCAACCCCCGGCCCGGGAGGCCCCTCCTGTAAATCTGTTGATATGTATGGATCCGTTGATGAGTTACATCATCAGGTTTCGTTGATCAGAAGAGATGGCGAACAGCTGCAGCACCGCATCGAAGAACAAGTGGAAGGTTTTGGCGGATTGTATCTGGATGAAAATGGTGCCTATATAGCTTATCTCAAAGACAAATCAGACAAATCGCAGCTAAACAGCATCATCCGTTCATTTACGGCGCCCGATAGGATTGCGTTCGAAAGGGAAGTTATTATAAAAAAGGGCCTTTTTTCCTTTGGAGAGCTGGCAACCTGGAGAGAATTGATTACGGCGTTTCTGCTTACCAGCAATAAATTTCACTTTGTGTCATCCGTTCATATTCATGAAGTCGTCAATCGTGTGATTGTTGGTATACATCAGGATTACTGGGAGGATAAGTCTACAGACTCTGTAAAAAACTTTATTCAGCAAACTCTGCTCATTCCGGAAGAAGCTGTGGTATTTGAGAAAGAGTTTGATGAGTATGAAGAGCGTGATGATTATGACTTTGATGAACTCACCGGGGATACCTTTGAAAGACAGAGGCCCATTATTGGCGGGTTAAGAATTTCATCGGATTCAGGTACATGCAGTATGGGTTTTCTTGGCTTGTTTGATGATAAACCAGTATTTGTGACCAACGGACATTGCACAGAAAATCCTCACGGCAACAGTAATACACTCTATTTTCAGGGAGACCGGGATGACCTGGCCAACGCTGTAGGTATGGAAATTGCCGACGGACCACAATCATTAGATAAATGTGTTACGCCAAACTCCGATTGCTGGCCATGTCGCTGGAGTGATTCGGCAATTGCAGGAATTGATGAACACGTTGAGCATGCCCGCGGTTACATCGCAAAAACGGTTCGTAAAAGTGAAGAATGGATGGTAGAAGGTTCACGGATAATTGATGAAGATGATCCGGTTTTTACAATTGTAGACATTTTAGAGGACGATATTTTGACCGGAATGTCCCTGCACAAAGTTGGCGGAAATTCAGGATGGACGAGCGGTGAAGTAATTCGCACCTGTGTTGACAGCCGCCGATCCAGACACGAAATTATTTTACAGTGCCAGCACCGGGCTCGCTATGCAACATCGGGTGGTGGTACCAGCGGTTCCCCTGTTTTTAAGCGTGTTGCCGGAGATTTTGAAGGAATTGAAAATCCGGTAGCACTGGTGGGTATTCACCGGGCCAGCAGTAACCGTGATCAGGCAAATGGGTATAGTGCTTTCAGCCCGATTGATGGCGTACTCAAAGATTTTAATGGGCTGGAAGGCCTCAAAACAGAAATCAACAATAACAACTAACCGACGAACATTTATATGAAGTTTAGAAACATTAAATTCGCAGCACTCATCACTCTTCTTCCGCTCTTTGTTTTTACAAACAGTCATGCAGAGCCAACCGATCGGAATGAGCATTACGAAACACCCGTCTTAGTTGTGGGAATTATGGTTGATCAGTTTCGTTACGATTACATCTATCGATATTGGAATCACTACGGAGAAGACGGCTTTAAACGGTTAATTGGTGAAGGTTTTTCTTTCGATAACGCAAATTTTGATTATGCCCCCACGTTCACCGGACCCGGCCATGCATCGGTCTATACAGGTACTACACCTGCTGTGCATGGTATTATCGGCAACAGCTGGTTTTTGAAAGATACAGGCGGCAGAACCTACGTAACCGGAGATTCCGATGTTTCTACGGTAGGATCTGATTCGGATGAAGGTGAAATGTCACCTAAATGGATGCTCTCCACTTCCATTTCTGATGAGCTTCGGCTGCATACCAATATGAAGTCGAAAGCGATTGGAATTGCGCTGAAAGATCGTGGGGCAATTCTTCCGGCAGGTTTTACAGGCCAGGCGTATTGGTTCGACTACACAGAGATAAAAATGATTAGCAGTTCTTTCTACATGAATGAACTGCCGGATTGGGTGAACGAATTCAATGCACGGGATCTGCCCGCTCAATATGTTAGCGAACCGTGGGAAACCCTTCTTCCAATTGAAAGCTACACAGAGAGTATAGAAGATGATAACCCGTATGAAGGAAGGTTCCGTGGTCAGGATCGCCCGGTATTCCCTCATAATCTGCCCGCCTATGCCGACAGTTCGGATAACGGAATTTTTGCAAACACCCCATTTGGTGATACCTATACATTCGAAATGGCCTATGCCGCCATTGAAGGAGAAGAGCTTGGCCGCGATGAGTACACAGATTTGCTGGCAGTCTCTTTCTCATCACCCGATCATATTGGCCATCGATACGGCCCGGCATCCAAAGAAGTTCAGGATACATATATACGTTTTGATCGGGAAATAGCACGTTTTCTGAATTACCTGGATGAAAATTTTGGCACAGAGAACGTACTTGTATTTCTCACCTCCGATCATGGAGCTGCCCATAACCCCGAATATCTCAGAGATCTTGGGTTGCCTACCGGCAACTATAATCGCAGTGAAACTGAAGATTTTCTGGAAGAGCAGCTCACAGAAATTTATGGATTCAATCCCGTTCGTACACTCAGAAGCACACAACTGTTTCTGGATCATGATGCCATCCGTGCCAATGGAGTGCGGGCTGAACATGTGCAACGCGATGCGGCTGAAATTCTGATTTCGGTAAACGGTGTAGCCGGCGCATTAACGGCCGATGCCCTCCGAAGTGGTACGTTTACGGATACTGTTAATCAGCGCATTCAAAGAGGATACAATCCCTCCCGCTCCGGTGATGTGATTTACTGGGTGGAACCGCAATGGTTTACTTCCGGGCGCTCAATAGGTACCACACACGGAGCTCCCTGGAGCTATGATACCAGGGCTCCGCTTATCTGGTACGGCTGGGATATTCCGGCTGGGAATTCCACATTGCCCGTAGGTATTTCTGATATTGCATCCACAGTAGCCAATTTTATCAATATCCCCTACACTACAGGCAACACAGGACAGCCAATGAACCACATTATTTATGGGAAAAAGTAAACGTATCGGATTACTGTTATCGGTATTAACCGGGGCTGTAATTCTTTTTTCATCAGTACAAAAAAACGGCCAAAGCACAGAAATGGCGGAAAATCAGGAAGAGATTGAAGCCATTCGGGCCACTGTGCAGCTATACGTGGACGGAATTACATTCTCGAACACTGACAAACTGGATGCTGCCTTTCACGAAGAGTGGCATATGACCGGCTTCTTTGAGGATGGCGTTTACCAGCGATTCGACCGTGAACGATTTATTAGTATGATTGGAAGTAATACGCAAAGAACAGTGGAAAACCCCGCATTTGAAGGCGGTATTGTGGATGTTTACCATCACGGAAAAACGGCGGTGGTAAAAGTCAGGGTGGAAAACGAAAGGGTTATTTTTACCGATCATTTATCTCTGCTAAAGATCAATGGCGAATGGACAATCGTTCATAAAATCTGGGATACAGAGCTTCAGAATAGTTGATTCTTCAAATTGATTTTATTTTAAATCGCTTGCAGGTTGAGTACCTTTTATCTCTCATAAATCAATTTCTGCCAAAACATTTTAAGATCGTAATAAAGAAGTATGGAGTCCATCTCAGTACTGGACATGTTCAAAATCGGCATTGGTCCAAGCAGTTCTCACACGCTTGGCCCGTGGAAAGCATGCCTCAAATTTATTCACCGGATCGGCAGCAGCATCAAAAATGTAAAACGCCTGGAAGTGCAGCTGTACGGCTCTCTGGCCAAAACCGGGGCCGGCCATGGTACTGATATTGCCGTTATACTGGGCCTGAATGGGTTTGATCCGGTAACGTTTGATGTGGAAAAAATTGATCAAACAGTAAACATGATTAAACGTGAGAGAAAACTCAATCTGAATGGTTCGGTGATGATCGATTTTGACCCTTCAGCAGATATCCATTTTCTCACAAGTGAAATGCTGCCGTATCATCCCAATGCGATGCGGTTTATATGCGAGTTGAATGACAGCACGCTTATCAAAGAAACATATTACTCGATTGGCGGCGGCTTTGTGGTTCAGGAAAATGAAGACGACCGATCGGAAACCGATGATATTCCGCTTCCCTACCCGATTGAAACAGCGGCCGATCTTGCAAAATGGTGCAAACAGACAGAATTGCCAATTTCGGGTGTGGTGCTTGAAAATGAAAAGGAGTGGCGAACCGAACAGGAAACCCGCGAAGCTGTTTTGCAAATCTGGAATGTGATGAGAGAGTGTATATATCGAGGTTGCCATGCCGAGGGATATCTGCCGGGTGGACTCCACGTGATGCGCCGGGCTTCCATATTAAACAAGCGGCTTCTAAGTCATTCCGATTATAAAAATTATGAAGAGTGGCGAAAGACTATTCGTGACGGAGGATCCGGCTTTGCTTACATTCTCGATTGGGTGAGCTGTTTTGCCTTGGCTGTGAATGAGGAAAACGCCTCCTTTAGCAGAGTGGTAACCGCTCCTACAAACGGTGCTGCAGGGGTGATTCCCGCCGTACTTCAGTACCTGGTAACTTTTAGGGAAGACCACTGCAAGGATATGGTCTTCAACTTTCTCTGCACCGCATCAGAAATCGGCAGTATTTTTAAAAAAAGGGCTACCATTTCTGCTGCTATGGGTGGTTGCCAGGCAGAGATTGGTGTTTCATCGGCAATGGCTGCGGCCGGTTTAACGGAGAGTCTTGGCGGAACCGTAGCACAGTGCCTTATGGCAGCTGAAATCGCAATGGAACATCACCTGGGTATGACATGCGATCCGATTGGAGGCCTCGTTCAGGTGCCCTGTATCGAACGAAATACAATGGGCGCTATTAAAGCTATTACAGCATCGCAACTTGCCTTACATAGCGACCCTGATAAAGCTAAAGTATCGCTCGATGCTGTTGTGAAAACCATGTGGGAAACTGCTCTGGATATGAATACAAAATATAAAGAGACTTCTGATGGCGGACTGGCTGTAAATATTCCGATTAGCCTGAGTGAATGCTAAAATCCAAGCGTAAAACCGGCCAAAAGAGTGAAGCTTTGATTTTGTATATCATCATTCATTCCGGTGTCCCGCAGGCGGGAGAGGCCGCGGGTGTATCTTCCTTCAATAATAAATGTGCCCAAAACAGGGATTACAAAATCGAGGCCGCCACCCATGGCATATCCCCTGTCGGCCTGTTTAAAGGTGGTTTCAACATCGGGAAAGTTTTGATTGGCGCACTCCTGCACCGATATGCTCTCTGCTGTTTCAAGTGAAAACTCGCAATCTATCCGCCAGGCAAATACAGGCCCGCCGGTTACGAATGGTTTAACCACATCCCCGCTGATAAACGGCAGTGAAACTTTCAGCATTATCGGTACCTCAACGTAAGCGAGGTTAAACTCCAGATCAAAGTTATCAAAGTCTTCGGGGTTGATCTGATTGGGATCCATATTCATGAAGGTGCTTAACTGGTCGGAAAATCGGGTGCCTTTTTCAGCATAGTAAATTTCCGGGTTGATGGATACCGGACCAATTCCGAACAGGCGAAATGTAGCACCAATGTTCAAACCCATGATATCATCTGCACCACCGGCGTCACTTCCTACAAATTTTGAGATGTTCACACCACCTTTCACCCCAATTTGTGCCTTCGATTGCACAACAGACAGTGCCAGCATAATGGTAAGTATTGCCAAAATTTGAATAATCTGTTTCATAGTGCCTACTTTTTCTGTTTTTTTTGAATGTATAGAAACAACCAGTAAATCGGAAATGGCCATTCGGACCACCTGGGATCAAAATCAGATCAACACTCTAAGGTAGTTTAGCACCCTCATATCACCAATATTTTTTCAGGTAAATACAAATTTCAGTACATTAAAAATAGAGGACAAAATAAGAGAAGTGCTTTCGCACATCGCTATAATCAACGAAAGCTCAAAGAGATATGCAGGTGCTTCATCAATAAAAATCAGGAGTTACCATGGAGAGGAAAATAGAACGCAGTACATTTCTAAAACAGAGCCTGGCACTTACAATGGGTGCGGGTTTAACGGTGTCGGGCGGTATGTTTTCGAAAGCCGAAGCCTGGATGAACGACCCGCTGCACAACCCCATGCCAACCAGGCCGCTCGGAAAAACCGGATTTGATGTGGGAATATTCAGCCTTGGCGGGCAGGCCACACTGGAGCGCCCCGGCCGTAAGGATGACGCCGTTGAGATAATCAACCGGGCACTGGACCTGGGTGTGAATTACATTGACACAGCCAACATGTATGGCCGCGGTGTAAGTGAAGAGTACATTGGTGAGGTGATGAAATACAGGAGGAATGAAGTTTTTCTAGCCACAAAAAGCCATGATTACACCTATGATGGAACCATGCGGATGTTTGAAGAGAGCTTAAAGCGGCTGCAAACCGATACGATTGATCTTTACCAGCACCATTTTGTGGGTGGTCACGGGCAGCTTGAGCGCCTAACCCAGAAAGAGAGTGCCCGCGATGCGTTCAGGGAACTGAAAGAGCAGGGGGTGATTCGTTATACAGGTGTTACCGGCCATTCAAGTAAAATTCTAAGCGATGCCATCGAAGGTCATCCGTACGATTGCACCCTGATAACGCTGAATGCTGCGGGTTCTATCATGCCTGATGCAGATCAACTGGATCGGTTTTTCAGATTGACTGCCGAAAAGGAGATGGGAGTAATAGCCATGAAAGTGATGGGTGGCGGCGGACTGATTGGCCGCGGCTTCAACCCCTCAGAGCTTCTTCGATATGTACTCAGTTACCCGATTTCTACAGCTATTGTTGGGATTTCAGTAATCCCGCACCTGGAGGATAACATTCGTACTGCAAAATCATTCAGGCAGATGAGTGATGATGAGATGGCGAGGTTAAGGAGTTCTGCCCAGAGTTGAAATGAGTCTCAGAGATTTTGTCTGCCCTTTTGGCTTGACCCAAAAGGGCCAAAAAGTCAAGGCGATAAATCACTTGTCGGCGGGTTGAGTTCGTGAAATCCCGACCCCTCGGGGTTTTTCAGCAACACGGCACCATTTAAATGGTCCATCAGTTTGAGCGCAGTTTCGACCGCTTTTTGGTCGGAACGAAGTCGAAAACTCTATATTTCGCTTCGCGGGCAAAAAATGAGGGACGTCATTCCGTTGGAAAAACACCTTCGGAATTCTACGCAATATGACGTATTTAACCATTTATCATCATTCTTATCTCAAATTCGCGTTAGTTAAGAAGTTTTCTGGAAATAAAAACTCATCTGAAGGAAAGTTTCACTGACATGTATGGCAGCAGTGGTGTTTGATCAACCCGTTGAAGTGTGGCTACATCAAAATTAAAAATATTTTTTCGGTTGTAAACATTAATTACACCCGCACTGAGCTCCAGTTCGGAGGAGGGGGCTATTCGGAATGCCCTTTCCAAAGCGATATCCAGCCGGTGATAGGTTGGCAGCCGTTCTCCATACGGCCTGCTGAAGAGTATACGGGCAGTGCCAGGATCGGTCTGTGGTTCTTCAACAGGAATACGGAGTGAATAGTCGAACCCGAATATTTGTGTATAAGGAGCTCCTGTTCCAAACTCCCAGCTTACTGAGGCTGTAAATCCCGCATAACGGTAACTGGTAATGGCGTTTATTTTGTGCCGCTGGTCATGCGCAGGTGAGTAGCTGAAGATAGCTTCTTCAATCCAGGCTCCCAGATCACCAGATACGGCTTCGTAGTTCACTTTAGTCCATCCGTAACCAACGGAAGTAAAAAAGCGTGGAGTTTCATATCGCAGGCGAAGATCAAAACCGTATGTGAGCCCATCAGCCAGTGCTGTTTCGATGTCGAGGCGTGCTTCGGGTGTCCATTTTGAGACAGGTGTATTGCGGTGAACTTTCACAAATGCTTCCGTATTGGCTGTGAAACCGCCACCAACCCTCTGTTGCCACGCAATGATACCGTGCCACGCTTCCGGGAGCGGTTCTCCTGCCTCAACCGGTTTCAATACCGTAAATACTGTTCCTGCATCTCTTTCATCAGAAATGCCTGAATGAGTTTGGGTGTATTTACCTCCTGCAAGGCTTATCTGGGTTCGGTCGGTGCCATCGGGCTGCCACGATACACGCAGGCGCGGCTCAAAAGTAATGGGTGTATCGAGGGTTAACTGTGATACAAAACCGGGCTGTACCGTTAGAGTTCTGAGAGGAGTCCATTCCATATTCACATAAACATGTGCAATCGGGATGGTTCTGTTTAGCGGTTCAAATGATACGAATTGTCTCACTCTTTCAGAGAGTTCAACATCGTAGGTTCTGATATTTACGCCGAATCCAAAATCTACAGGAATGTTACCAATTTGATGCTGAAGATCGGTATTAATATAGATCTGTCTGATGGCGGAAAAGCGTTCGGTCTGTTCCTGTGTACCTTCACTGTTTTGATAGGATGTGTAGCCTGCTGAAATTTCAAGCGGGTGATTGAAGAAATCGGAATAGCCGAGGCAGCGGCCGCCAATCACAGTGTTCGACCAGCTGTGATCGGTCTCTCTGCCGGGTACAATCTCTCCCTCATCGCGGGTAAAAACTCCGGTTATGTTGCAAGTTATATCGTTACCCTGCACAGTATATCGTGCCACAAGGTCGCTGAAACGGATGGGAATATCCTGCCCGGTAAGTGTTGGCCCGAACTGCTCGATGGTTGAGGTACGGCCTTTTACTAAAATCGACTGCCGGTCGCGCTGCAGCGGACCTTCGGCATGGAGCGAAACCAGGTAGGGGCTTGCCGCTCCGCTGGCACGAAAGTTTCTCATATTGCCCGGACGCAGACCCACATCAATCACGGCGGAAGTTGCACCACTGTAGGTGGCATCGAAACCTCCGGCAAACAGATCCACACTCTGTACTACATCATCGGAGAATGCTGAAAATAGATTTGAGATATGAAACGGTTTTATGATTGGAAGGTTATCAACAAGTACCAGGTTCTGGTCCGGTGTGCCCCCGCGGATAAAGAGCTCACCGCCGCGGTCGCCGGTACTCACAATGCCCGGCATGGTTTGCAGAAATGTAGCCAGGTCGCCGCCGGCTACGGGTGAGGGCACACGGGAAATATCCGTACTTGTAATTCTGCGAACGCCCACTTCTCCGGTGGTTATCTGCCTCTGCTCGCGTACTACCAGTTCCTCAAACTCTCCCACTTCGGTTTGCAGCTCTACCCGCTTTATAAGCCGCTCACCGGGCTCTAATACTAATTCTTCCACGAAAGTGCGGTGACCAATAAAAGAAACTGCCAGCTCAAAAGTTTCCCCTGCCGGCACATTGCGCATTTCACAAAGCCCGTCGCGGTCGGTTACGCAAAAAAATGCGGGCTGGCCGTTTTGGGCTCGAGTACTTTCTCTGTAAAGTAATACATTGGCGCCGGCCAGCGGGCTGCCGTCACTCTCGGATATGGCAAGCACCCTGATAAGGCCGGCCTCCTGCGCCGTGGCTTCCTCAAATCCGGCAGCAGCAAACAAAAGCAAAAGACCTGCGAAGTAGCATATGAGGGCTTTTGTTTTATGTGATGATATGTATGGAATATTTTTGATTATGTGTATTTATGGTGTTTCAATTAGCAATCCTGCGGACAGACCGGTGAGGTATCCACCGGCACAGCAAGCGTATCAAAATAAAGCGCCCCGAACTTTTGAGTACTTTCAAAAATATCAAACGAATCGTTGGCGATTCTCTCAAAAAATCCAGGGCTGTAGTGAATATAGCTGATATATATGCTTCCTGTATTCAGATACTGGCTGCATCTGGCTGAGGGGTTAGTAAAGGGTAAAATATTGATCATTGCATCATGTGGCGTAAATGTGAATGTAACTTGAGTAGGATTTTCGCTATCGTCTGGTTGAAGAATATGTGGTCTTCCCCACCAATGATTTGCACTGGGTCCTAAGCCCAAGCGCAACTCAACTGTACCGCCATTGAGTGATCCCATAGAAAACTCAATAGGTACATAGCAGTTCTGATTCAGCGGTTCAGCGATAGGCTCCGGCATGGACGGGGTTAGTGTGGTTACATCTATTATAACGCCATCCGACCTTTCAATACTTAGTTTATATTTGTGATCTGCATACACGCTGTCACTATATATAAAATTATGTTGATAAATGTCCTCATGTGCTCGACGCTCACTTTCAAGCAGGGTGGCCGTTCCAAGGGTGAGATTATGAAGAGTGACCGTGGCATCTATGGTTTCGGTGGCTGCTTTTGTAAACGGAGCATGCAGATCTTTGACTCGGATGTAGTGATTATTTTCCTTAAGATCGAGAAATCCATAAATGGCAAAAATACCGTTTTCCCTATCCAATGGTTCAATGGTGTTGTTACATGCCCAAGCGAACATTACAAAGCAGAAGAGTGCTAACCATCGAAAATATCTTTGCTTTACCATTGATTTAAATTATCAGTACTAGAATGCCAACAAGAGAATGGAAAGTTGTGTGGTCTATCCATTGCATCGTGTTTTTTTGGCTAACGGTTATATGCAATTAATATATATATATATATATAATCAGGTTCAC
>SLGA01000041.1 GCA_007123985.1 Balneolaceae bacterium
TCATAGTTTTATTCTCATTCGGTTATGCACCTGTTGTTACTCCGCGGTAAAATTCCTGCTGTACGTAATCTTTCCTCAGCGGGTGGCCTTCCCAGTCATCCGGCAGTAGTATTCTCTTGTGATTCGGATGCCCCTCAAAAATCAAACCAACCATATCGTATGCTTCCCGCTCGTGCCAGTCTGCTGTTTTCCAGATCGCTTCGATGGATGGTACGTTTGGGTTATCCATCGGCACGTAAACTTTTAGGGTAATGGTCAGATTTTTTTCAGTTGAATGCAGGTTGTAAGTAACACCCAGCTCCTCTTCTTTTGGATAATGGACACCACTAAGACACATCAGTGTGTTGAAGCGCATCTGCGGATCATCCCTTAGAAATTTCGATACTGTTTTAATCATACCCGTCTCTACCTGTATCCAGGAATCTCCAATTTCACCCATTGCAAACGACAAACCTTCTTCACCAAATTTTTCCTTTAAATACTCAAAAATCTCCTCAGGTTTTTTCATGAGTTCACTCCTTCCCTGCAACGTTTTCTCGCTTTTCGATTATGGTCTCTCCCGTAATTTTCTCCTGAAGCTTCAGAAATCCCTCAAGAAGTGCTTCCGGTCTTGGCGGGCAGCCGGGTACATACACATCAACCGGTACAACCTTATCAACCCCTTTCAGCACATGATAGCCATGCTCCCAGTACGGGCCGCCGCAGTTTGAGCATGACCCCATACTAATCACATAGCGCGGCTCCGACATCTGCTCGTAGAGGCGTAAAATTCTTGAGGCCATTTTCATGGTAACCGTACCGGCAACGATCATTACATCGGCCTGGCGGGGTGAGGAGCGTGGTATGATACCAAAACGGTCGAAATCGTATCTTGAAGCGGCTGTCGCCATCATTTCAATAGCACAACAGGCTAAGCCGAATTGCTCGTACCACAGCGAATTCTTTCTGGCCCAGTTAAGTGCACTTTCGAGGCCCACAATAATGATATTACTGTCATGGTATTTTTTGTCAAGCATTCCCATAATCGGAGACTACACCCTTACTTTTATTTTACCTGCAAAGCAGGCTCGTTGATATTCTCTTCTTTATAATCATCGCCAACCACTCCAACTCCCTCGATATATCTGGGTACTCTTGGTTTCGGGATATCCCATTTCAGCTGTCCTTTTCCAAGCTCATAGATAAACCCGATAAAAATCAGGAATACAAAAACGAACATTGCAGCAAAGGCAAACCAGCCAATCTCTTTGAATACCACAGCCCACGGAAAAAGCAGAAGTATCTCAACCTCAAAAATCAGGAACATCAACCCAATAATGTAGAAGCGGTTATTAAACTGAATCCTGGCATCCCCAAACGGAATTTCACCACATTCGTAGGTCATAAGTTTGGTCTCGTTCGGACGATCTGGACGAACAAGTTTTGCGACAAATAGAGCCACTCCTACAAAAATGGCACCAGTCACAATAAAGAGCAGGATATAACCAAAGTCTGTCAGCATTTTTTCAAGTGTTTAGTAATTACAATTCATATTACGATATTTATACCTATTTATCCAAAATAATTGTATCATAAAAGAAAGTTTTAAGTATCCGCCTGGTTTTTGAAGCTTTTATGCCCGCTGCCGTTTACTTAAAGGTTGATTGTCAACAAAACAGCACTCGCACTATGAAGAAAATTCACCTCTATATTATTGATTCTGATGAAACTGTACGCCAAAGAGTGTTGGATGCTACAGCTGCTGATCCCGAAATAACCATAGCTGAATCTGAAGGCCCTGGAAATACAGATACTACATTGGAAAAGCTGAAATCTGAAAAGCCGGATGCTCTGTTACTCGGTATCAATGAAAAATTTTCAGCCGAAATGGATCTGCTGATTACAATTCGTGAAAACCTGCCCTATCTGCCAATAATGGTAATGGCTTCTCATAATAGAGAAGGAGCAGAAATTGCACTCTCTGCTTTAAAAAAAGGAGCTGTGGAGTATTTCCCGAAAACATCACCCTTAAGCAGTGCAATTTTACCGGTTGAGTATTTCGAAACCCGTGTTCGTCCTGTTATTAAAGCAGTCCCAAGGCTCAATCGTGCGGTTTTACTTTCATCAAATCATCTGGAAGATGCAGTAAACAAGATTACCCCGATTCCGGGCGAATTTTTTTCAAACTCGTTCAGCAGAATGGAATTGGTAGTTATTGCAGGCTGTCTGGGCGGTGTAGCTTCGCTGTACCTGTTGCTGGCCGGTTTGCCGGGTAATCTGCCGGTTCCTGTAATTGTGGTTCAGCATGCACCCGACATGCTAACGAACGTGTTGGCCACCGATCTTGACAAAATAACTGCGCTGAATGTTGTGGAAGCGAAAGATGGGGACAAACTTTTGCCGGGCTATGTGTACATCGCGCCGGGTGATCAACATGTAACTGTTCGCAAAAGCAATCAAAAAATGGTTATCTCGCTAAATAGAAACAACTTCGTTAAAGGGTTTCGCCCTTCTATTGATGTTCTCATGAAATCGGTTAGAAAACAGTATGGGAACAGAGTGCTTTCGGTGTTTCTCTCTGGAGGTGGTAACGACGGAATTGACGGAGCAAACGTTGTGGATGTAATCGGTGGGCAAATTATCATTCAAAATAAACAGACATCCTTATTGTCTGATCTTACCTGGAAACTTGAAATGATGGGATTAAATGAAGGTTCCTATCCTATCGAGAGGCTTGCACACGAAATTAGCCGAAGGCTTATTTGATCACTTTTTTTATGTGAATTGCCTGAACCATTGTATCATTACACTGAAAGAAATGTGTATCTATGGTTTATGTGATAATGGGTGTATCCGGTTGTGGAAAAACAACCATTGGAAAAATGGTTGCAGCAGAAAAGGGCGTTCCTTTTTTTGATGGTGACAATTTCCATCCTGAAGAAAATGTAAAAAAAATGAGCCAGGGAATTCCTCTCAATGATGAGGATCGCAAACCCTGGCTCGAAATTCTGGCACATCAAATTACAGAATGGAACAAACTTGGGGGAGCGGTTCTTGCCTGTTCTGCACTAAAAGAGAGCTACCGGAATCATTTAAAATCACAATCAAAATATGACCAGGTACAGTTCATTTACCTTAAAGGTTCGAAAGATCTGATCTCAGAACGCCTTCATAAAAGAAGCGGCCATTACATGCCGGCCGATCTTCTCGATTCGCAATTCAATGATCTTGAAGAACCAAAAGATGCAATTACGATCTCTGTTGATGGAGAACCGAAAACAATTGCCCATGAAATTCTCAAACTAACCGACAGCAAATAATGAGTAAATCGCATATTGGAATGTACGGGCTCGGTGTGATGGGCCGGAATCTGGCACTTAATTTCGAAGAAAAAGGGAACCGTGTTTCTGTTTACAACCGAAGCTTGGCGGGCGAAGAAAACATTGTACGTAATTTTATTGATGAAGCCGGTTCAGATAGCGATTATTTTGCCGCTGATACCGTTGAAGCATTTGTTGAATCCATTGAAAGACCTCGAAAAATTGTGATTATGGTAAAAGCAGGCGCTCCTGTTGATTCCGTAGTTGATGAACTTCTGCCCCACCTCAACCGGGGTGACATTTTGATTGATGGAGGTAATTCCAATTTCAATGACACAGAACGAAGAGTAACAGCTCTTTCTGAAAAAGATATTCTGTTTGTAGGAATGGGGGTCTCAGGTGGTGAAGAGGGTGCCCGCAACGGGCCGTCTATGATGCCGGGCGGAAATGCTGATGCGTGGGATCAGATCAAACCGATATTTGAAATCTCCTCCGCACGAGCGTTCGACGGTACACCCTGCTGCCAATGGATTGGGAAAGGCGGGGCCGGTCATTTTGTAAAAATGGTGCACAACGGCATAGAATATGCTGATATGCAACTGATTGCTGAAGCGTACCACTTGATGAAAGGGTGCACCGGCATGAGTGCCTCAGAGATCTCTGAACAGTTTTCTGCTTGGAACAAAACTGAACTTAACAGTTACCTGATGGAAATCAGTGCTGAAATTTTAACGGTTATGGATGATGATGGGCAGCCACTCGTAGATAAAATCCTGGATAGTGCCGGCCAAAAAGGTACCGGAAAATGGACGGCAATCACATCGCTCGAACTGGGTATTCCCCTATCCGGCATTACTGAAGCAGTTTATTCAAGATTCTTCTCGTCTCTAAATAGTTTGAGATCGGAGCTATCCAAAAACTACGAACCCCGGGAAACACCAATCACGGAGAAGAAGAGATTTCTGATGGATCTCTCGGAAGCCCTTCAGGCCGCGAGAATTACGGCGTATGCTGAAGGTTTTTACATGATTACGAAAGCCGGGCAACAATTTGGTTGGGATATAAACCCTGCATCGGTTTCAAAAATATGGCAGGGTGGCTGCATTATTCGCTCAGAACTGCTTCGGCCAATTGAGAGTGCCTACCTGAATAATCCTGATCTTGAACACTTGCTGTTATATCCTCAATTCTCGCAAGAGATCAACAAATTGCAATCGGGTTGGCGAAGCACTATCAAAACCGGAATTGATGCCGGAATTCCACTGCCCTGCTTATCGTCTTATCTTTCTCAGTATGATGCCCTGCATTCAAAGAAACTTCCTGCAAGTCTTATTCAGGCACAGCGCGACTATTTTGGTGCTCACACGTATGAACGGATTGACAAACCTCGCGGATCATTTTTTCACACCGATTGGAAGGAAAAATAAGCAGTACGTAACTTGAATTCGAGAAAAGAATGATGATAAATCGTTAAGTACATCATATGAAGCGCAATTCTGATGGTGTTTTCCAGTGAAATGAAGTCGCTCATTTTTGCCCGCATAGTGGAATGTAGAGTTTTCGACTTCGTTCCGACCAAAAAGCGGTCGAAACTGCGCTCAATCTGACGAAGCATTTAATTTTATCTCGAACTCACGTTAAGTAGTTTTTCCCGTGTTTTCCAGTCCGGTAAAAACTGATCCATCAACCGGTAAAACCGCTTACTGTGCAGGCGTTCAAGCAAATGAACCATCTCGTGCACAACAATAAACTCCAGGCAAGCAGGA
>SLGA01000247.1 GCA_007123985.1 Balneolaceae bacterium
CATTCGCCCTCATTTGGTGCTTCAAGTGCATTTCCAAGGTTAATTCCTTTCCCAAGTATCCTGTTTATTTCAAATGCATTGCGAAAATGGTGTTGATCGGCCGGTTCAGATGGTGGATGCAAATCAATTATATTTTCTACAGCATCTGATGAACAAGAAAAAACAACACTGGCAGTTAACAGAGTGGATAGTATAAAATAGCAAGACGCAGATTTGAATTTCATAAGATCAGATTGGTTTTACAACGTACATAATTTCCGAATGTTTACTCAAACAACTATAAAAGTAACATTTTATAAAGAATAGAACACCCAAAGCAGACTGGGCACAACTTGTAATGATCCAAGATTGAAAACAGGGGGCAGCACAAACGGGTGTTTGTACTATATTGTTTTGCTATTTTCTCAAGTCTCAAGCCGAATATCTCAAGACTCCCCTCTCCTAATGAATCAAATTCAAAATCCGGTTGAACCGCGGCATCCAATTTTCGCCGTCCCATGAGAAGTAGATAATGCCGGCTTTCCCAATTACGTGATCATCGGGTACAAAACCCCAAAAGCGGCTGTCTTCACTATCATCACGGTTGTCGCCCATCATAAAGTAGTAATCTTTCTGTATGGTATATCGATTGGTTTCCACTCCGTCAATCATGAAAACGTCTCCGTTACGCTGAACGCTTCTGCGCTCATATCTCTCCAGAATATCCTGGAAAAGGTGCCAATTATCCGCGGTTAACTCAATCTCCATACCACTGTACGGAACCTGAAATTCAACCATATGGTCGTGGTTGCTAAACCCTCTGGAAAAGTTAAATCCTCTTCGGCTGAACAGGTCATAGTCATCCGGGAGGATAAATTTTTCAACACTTTCAATTTCAGACCAACCGGAAATTTCGTTTGCCGTTTCTCGTGTCATATTAATGATGTGAGAATTTGTGCCGCTTTGTACAATGGAACCACCGGCTTCTCTTACTTTCGTTGGGCTAAGGCGAATTCGTTCACGCACATTCACTCTGTAATTATGCATGAGGGTTTCAAATGGTTCTGATTCTTCTCCATTCACATAGAGAATTTTATCATCGATGCGAAGCCTGTCCCCTGGAATACCTACTGCACGCTTGATGTAATTTGTTTTTACCGAAACCGGTGCCACATCTATGGGATAGTTGAACACCACAATATCATCTCGTTTAATTTCTGAATAGCCCGGAATTCGAAACCAGGGTAAATTTATTCCGGGCATATAGATATCCGTAAACGGCACGGATAATGTCATAGGAGTACGAGGGCCATAGGCAAGTTTGGTAACAATCAGAAAGTCACCCGTCATCAGGGTTTTTTCCATACTCGGTGTGGGTATTCGATAAGCTCCAAAGAAAAAGGTACGTAAAATAATTGCGGCGATGGCAGCCCAAACGAGCGCATCCAGCCATTCACGAGCCCAGTGTTTAGCGTTGTTTTCTTCTTTTCTGCTTTGACCGCTGCGGCGATTCCCCGATTTTTTTTCTTTTGAGCCTTTTTCCTTTTTCAATGTGCTTACTGTAGTTAATTAAAATCTTGGCCGGCTGATCATTTCACGTGTATACTCGCCGTCTTTATATTGCACCAAATACCATTGATCGCGCTCCGGCGAGAAAAAATAGTCTGAAAATTCAGCAGGATTTCCCTCCTCTCCCATCAACATACGGTTCAGGGTTCGCTTTACCTGTGGCATCATATCAATAAACCGGCTGGCACCAACATACACAAGTCCGTTTTCAAATGGTCCGTCCAAATCGAGTATCATCAGCGGCATTTCACCGTCAATGATAAACCAGTACTCAAATTGTATCGCTTTGCCCGGGCGAAAGTTATTATTGATGAGATCAGAAATGGTCTGAGTTGGGTTACCGAACGCGGCCTGTAATCTTGATCGCAGTTCAATAGTTGGAATACGGTCTATTGTAGTTGGGTTATACAATCCCTGGCCTGTCCAATTAATATCGGCAAAGCGCTGCTGAAACTGTGCGCGTTCATTGTATTCAACTTTTCGAATTTCCGGATCTTCGAATTGAGCAAAAGCTGTTGTCAGCCAGATCAATGAAAAGAGAAGTGTTAAGCCTGTTTTTTTCATCAGATACGATATACTGTTTGGTTACTAATCTTCATCATCCATTGAGAGAACAGCCAAAAAAGCCTCCTGTGGAATTTCAACAGTTCCTACCTGTTTCATCCGTTTCTTGCCTTCTTTTTGCTTCTCAATAAGTTTGCGTTTTCGACTAATGTCGCCGCCATAACATTTTGCGGTTACATCTTTACGTAATGCTCGTATCGTGTCGCGGGCAATTACCCGGTTCCCGATTGCAGCCTGTACTGCCACTTCGAACTGCTGCCTTGGAATAAGTTCCTTCAGTTTGGCACATATTTTTCGTCCCTGGTAATACGCCTTATCACGATGGGTGATACTTGAGAGCGCATCCACAGGTTCTCCGTTCAGTAAAATATCTAAACGTACAAGATGGCCTTTTCTGTTTTCAATAAATTCATAATCGAGCGAAGCATAACCGCGTGTGCCGCTTTTCAGCTTGTCGTAAAAATCGAAAACAACCTCTGCCATAGGCAGTTCATAGGTAATTTCAACCCGATTATTTTGCATAAAATGCTGATTTACATACACTCCACGCCGTTCCTGGCACAGCGACATTATCGGACCGATGTAATCTGCCGGGGTGATGATACTCGCTTTGATAAAGGGTTCCCAAACGGCTTCAATGTTTCCGGCATCAGGCATTTCACTTGGGTTATCTACGCGGATGCGTTGTTTATCAGCCGTATCAATTTCATAGCGCACATTTGGAACCGTGGTAATAATATCGATATTGAACTCTCTGTCGAGCCGCTCCTGTATAATTTCCATATGAAGCAACCCAAGAAAACCGGCCCTAAAACCAAAGCCAAGTGCTTTCGATGTTTCCGGCTGATAAGTTAATGAAGCATCGTTCAACTGCAGTTTTTCGAGAGCTGAGCGAAGATCTTCAAAATCTTCGGATTGAGTTGGAAAAATACCACTGAATACCATCGGCTTTACATCTTTGTAGCCTTCAACTGCCTTCTCGGCTTTTTTCTTCTGATGAGTAATCGTATCACCCACTTTCGCATCCTGAAGGGATTTTACACTCCCGATTACATAGCCAACTTCCCCCGCTTTTAATTCTTTTGTGGGGTGCATTTTCATCTGAAGATAACCAATCTCTTCGGCTGAATACTCTTTATTTGTTGCCATAAAGAGGATGTCATCACCTTTTTTCAGTATTCCTTCCATCACGCGCACATATGCTATCGACCCTCGATAGGTGTTAAAAATAGAGTCAAAAATGAGCGCTTTAAGTGGTTTTTCATAATTTTGTTCAGGACCCGGAACTTTATCTACAATGGCTTCGAGGAGCTCATTTACACCTTCACCTGTTTTTCCTGAAACGTGTAGAATTTCCTCAGGAGCGCATCCAATAAGATCGATAATTTGCTGGCCCACACCTTCCGGATCGGCTCCGGGCAGATCAATTTTGTTCAGAACCGGAATAATTTCCAGATTTTGCTCAATGGCCTGATAGAGGTTGGAGATGGTTTGCGCCTCAATACCCTGGGCGGCATCCACAATCAAAAGAGCCCCTTCGCACGCTTTCAAGGCCCGGGATACTTCATAAGCAAAATCCACGTGGCCGGGTGTATCGATCAGGTTGTAAATATATTTCTCTTTGTTGGGGCGAATGTATTCCATTCGAATGGCATGGCTTTTGATGGTAATGCCACGTTCTCGCTCCAGATCCATACTATCGAGGATCTGCTCTTGCATCTCTCGCTCACTAATTGACCCTGTTCGTTCAAGCAATCTGTCGGCCAGCGTAGATTTACCGTGATCGATGTGAGCGATAATGCAAAAATTGCGGATATTGTTCATGTAAATGGGTTGTAATACTAAAATTCAGGCAGCATCAAATATACAAATTCGAAACGGTGATTGCATTTAAATGTTATTTGTAAGTATTTATTTGCCTTACTTACAGATACTGTTTTTTTGCCTGCGAATCACTCCATTAACTTATCTAACTTCAGCCTGATTTCATCTGAAATTGTGTCGACCAAACACGGTGTTCCGATCTCTTTACTCAATGATTAATTGTTGATGAGGGTCGCCATACTCTGCTGACAGGTTTGTAAAAAAAACAATAACCAACAATTCGTTCTCATCAGGGCTTAGATAAAAAATATACCTGAAATGATTTCAATGTAATCCATTTCATTTTGAAGAGAGATAGAGCAGAATGAATCATCGGAAACAATTATGGCGATAGCTTTCAACATGCTGGCACAGTTAAACTCTGTTAACTCCCGGCCTGGCATATGCCCCATTTTTCAAGAATCATGCAAATCCGGGGCAAGCCCGGTCTACATAAATTATCTACTCTTCTGTTGGGCTTAATAGCTCCACATGAAGCCGGAATTTCTGGCCTTCTATTTTCATTTCATCATAAATCTCACGAATCAGGTCGAAAACAACATTCGTCTCTCCTATAACTGTTGTTGAGAGGTAATTCACATCCACTTCAACATCATGCTGCGCAACAAATTCGATTATATCCTGAACTTGTTCTTTTGGGTGGTCGGTGTAAAGTGGTATATATGTAAGCTGAGCTATGGTTTTCATGTATATAGTTCTCTTTGTTGCTCTTTTCTTATATTTAAATAGTTTGAAACAATTTAAATTAATTCTTGTTGAAAAGTAGTACCGAAAAAACAAAATCAAAAACTTTTGGATATGAAACTCTTACAAACACTACTATTATCTTTTATTGGTGCGCTGCTATTATTAGCAGGTTGTAGTGATAATGCATCAAGTGATTCGGAGCTCGGGTCTCTTCGTGTACTTTTAACCGATGCTCCCGGAAACTATGAAGCCGTTTACATTGATATTCAAAATGTTCGTATTCACCACAGTAGTGATGCGGAAGATGGTGAGAGCGGCTGGATTGATATTAATACAGAGCCAATGATCGTTGACCTCCTGGAACTAACCAACGGTAAATTTGAAATTTTAGGTGAAACCGACCTTGAACCCGGGCGCTATAACCAGCTCCGGCTTATCCTGGGCGACAGAAATGAAGTAGTGATCGATGGAGAAACACATGATTTATCCACACCAAGTGCACAGCAATCCGGCCTGAAACTGCAGATTAATGCTGATATAGAAGGCGGAGAGATGTACACACTCCTTCTCGATTTTGATGCTTCAAGATCGATTGTAAAAGCAGGAAATTCCGGCAGGTACAACCTCAAGCCGGTAATCCGTACAGCTCGTCTTGAGCAATCAGGAGCTATTGAAGGGACTATTGAACCGGCAGGAATAGAGCCCTGGGTTTACGCCATAGCAGGTGAAGATACTCTTGCGGGTACCCGGGCTGGTGCAAACGGTGATTTTCTGATGATTGGATTACTAACAGGTTCTTATCAGGTTTCTGTGGTACCATCTACTAACGATGAAAACAGTCCTGTAGTAGTTTCCAACGTTCAGGTTACTGCTCCCGACACCACCAGCATTGGCACGATTACACTGGAATAAACCTCCGACACAATTTGTTGTTCTTTAGAGCCGGCCTTCTTCATAGCGCCGGCTTTTTTTTGGAATGATTTCGATCAGATTAACCTTTAACACATTCTATTGGTTTTTACTTTATTGAATTCATAACTTTCCATAGTGATACTTAAAGCAACATATACCGCCCTTCATTTTCATAGCCATCACAGAAGTCATGGCTTTTTTGTGCACTAACACTATTGCTTTTGCACTTGCCATAATACCCTGCCTAAACATTTTCTATAACCAAATTTATAAATATGAGAACCCTCGATTCAACCACGTCACTACGTATTGCCGTTCAAAAAAGCGGCCGACTAACCGACAAAACCCTTAAGCTTCTCGATGGAATTGGCCTTAAATTCGACGATTACAAGCGCAGCCTGCTCATAAAATGCCTCAATTTTGATGTTGAACTACTCCTCATCCGCGATGATGATATTCCGGAATATGTGGAAGACGGTGTTTGTGATCTCGGATTTGTTGGTGCGAACACCGTTGCTGAAGATGAAGCCGATGTAACCATTTTACGTGGTCTCGGTTATGGAGTTTGCCGCCTCTCCATTGCCGTTCAAAAAAATGGCACTATTCGAACCGTTGAAGATTTTGCTGGCAAGAAAATTGCTACCAGCTACCCGGTGCTTACCCGTAAATACTTTGATTCAAAAAATATTGATGTTGACATCATCACACTTTCAGGTTCTGTGGAAATTGCTCCGCGCCTGGAAATTGCCGATGCCATAACAGATCTTGTTTCAACTGGTGGAACACTCAAAGCAAACGGGCTTCAGGAGTTAGAAACCATTTTTGATTCTGAAACGCAGCTTATTCAGACCAACAAACCGCTATCAGATGGCAAAAAACACCTGATCGAAAAGATTTTACAGCGAATTGAAGGGTACAAAAAAGCAGCCGAGAGCCGCTATATTATGATGAACGCTCCGCAGGAGTCGGTTCCGCAAATTAAAGAGATTATCCCTTCACTAAAAAGCCCAACCGTAATGCCCCTGGCCGATAATGGTATGGTTGCGATCCACACGGTAATACCTCTGTCAACTTTCTGGGATGTGATGGAACAACTAAAAGAAGCTGGTGCAACCGGTATTGTGATGCTGCCAATTGAATCGATGATTGTTTAACAAATAGTACCAGAGTATTAAGTATCAAATAGTAAGACTGTCTTGATACTGGATACTCAATACTGGATACTCAAATGAAATCCTATACATATAGCTCCCTCTCTACGGATCAAATTGAAGCGCTAACCAGGCGGCCAAAAATGGATTTTACATCTGTATTTAAGCAGGTGCAGCCCATTCTGGATGATGTTCAGAATAATGGCGATGCAGCCATCCGCCGCTACACAAAAAAATTCGATGGAGTGGACCCGGATCCTCTTACCATCAATACCGAAGAAATTACGGTAACACTGCCACCTCAAATTAAAGAGGCACTTGACCGCGCTCTCAGCAATATTTTCAAATTTCACAGAGAGCAGTTTTCAGCAAACCTGAAAGTTCAGACCATGAAAGGTGTTGTTTGCAGCAGAATTGTGAAACCGATTGAGCGAGTTGGCTTATACATTCCGGGAGGAACGGCCCCCCTGCCTTCAACCACCATGATGCTTGGAGTTCCGGCATTTGTAGCCGGTTGTAAAACCATTGTGCTTGCAACCCCGCCCGATAATTCCGGAAACATTCCCGAAAGCGTGCTTTATATTGCCAAAAAAATCGGTGCGACAAAAGTTGTAAAAGCCGGAGGTGCGCAAGCCATTGCAGGAATGGCTTTTGGAACAGAAACCATTCCAAAGGTTGACAAACTGTTTGGACCCGGGAACCAATATGTTACGGCTGCCAAAATGATTCTTCAGAACAGTGAGGCAATGGTTTCGATTGATATGCCTGCCGGACCCTCTGAAGTACTGATAATTGCAGATGAGACTGCAGACCCTGAATTTATTGCTGCTGATCTTCTATCCCAGGCAGAGCATGGCTCCGACAGCCAGGTAGTTTTGGTTGTTACAGAAAAAGCCAATCTTGATGCCATTCTAACTGCCGTTTCAAATCAGCTTGAATCGCTCCCAAGAAAAGATTTTGCATCGGGTGCACTAAAAAACAGCTTTGCCATCGTTGTTGATTCAACACAGACTGCGATGAGCTTTTCAAACACCTATGCGCCCGAACATCTTATTATAAACACCAAAGATGCCGATAAACTTGCCAACACCGTAGAAAACGCAGGTTCCGTTTTTATTGGCCAATGGACGCCCGAAAGCATGGGTGATTACGCCTCGGGAACCAACCATACACTGCCCACTTATGGCTACGCGCGAATGTACAGCGGTGTTTCTCTTCAGAGTTTTCAAAAATTCATTACCATGCAAAAGATCAGTAAAGCAGGCCTGAAGAATTTAGGACCAACAGTTGAAACACTTGCTGAAATTGAAGGCCTTGAAGCTCACAAGCGCGCCGTTTCACTTCGGCTGGAAAAACTGAAAAACAAAGGATAATCACAGATTTATAATTTTTCCGCCCACACATACCATCTATGGCTGACTCAATTCGAATCGATACCCTTGTACGGGAAAACATCAAAAACCTAAAACCATACCGAAGTGCACGTGATGACTTCGATACCGGCCTCCTACTGGATGCAAATGAGAATAGTCTGGGAGCTCCCGTAAGGAATTCACTACAGCTGCACAGGTACCCAAGTCCTGTTCAGAATAACCTGCGGAAAAAAATTGCGGAGTGGCGTGGTGTTGATGTTGAAAATATATTCCTGGGAGTTGGCAGTGATGAACCGATTGATCTGCTGATGAGAATCTTTTGTAACCCCGGGAAAGATTCTATTATCATCACCCCGCCTACGTATGGTATGTACAAGGTTTCGGCATCAATTAATGATGTAATTGTGAAAGAGGTTTTGCTGGATGAAAAATTTCAACTCCGAACCGCTGAGACACTAGCAACTGCAGATCAATCCACCAAGCTTCTGTTTTTGTGCTCACCGAACAATCCTACATCCAACGATCTGAAACGTACCGACATTCTTAAACTAATTACGGCATTTCCGGGAATTGTAGTTGTTGATGAAGCGTATATCGATTTCAGCCGGCAGGAATCAATGGCTGCAATGGTTCAACAATATCCAAATCTTGTGGTTCTGCAAACGTTTTCAAAATCGTTCGGGTTGGCCGGTATTCGGCTGGGTATAGCACTTTCAAATCCTCATATCATCCAGTATATGCTGAAGGTGAAAGCACCGTACAACATCAATAAACTCACTGCTGATGTTGCCATGAATGCTTTTGAAAACCTGGATCTGATGAAATTCAACCTGAATAAAATCAGAGAAGAACGGCAGTATGTTGCCGAACAACTAAGCCAGTCGGATGACGTTGAAAAAGTGTACCCCTCGGACTCAAATTTTCTACTTTTCAAGATCAAAAACGCTGAAAACATTTACCGTAAACTTGCTGAAAAAGGTATTATTGTGCGTTACCGGGGCAACGAACCTCTCTGCGAAAACTGCCTGCGGGTAACTATCGGGATGCCTGATGAAAATATTCGTTTTTTAAAAACTCTAAAAGAGGTTCTCTCATGACAATTTTGATCGAAAAGAGTGCACTTATTAGCCGTGAATCACACGTACTCCCGGCCACCGCACTGTTTGGAATGAGCTATTTAATACACCATGGCTACAAATTGAAATTCGACTCCACTCATTTAACACCCGAACAAAAACAGCTGATTAAACATGAAGGAATTGAGATTTCTGACGGTGTTGAAGATGGTATTATTCGGAAAAATAAAACGTACGAATTTGTAGCCGGTGATGCTGTAGTGGCATCAGGTAAAAACTGGAAAGAACTTGCACAACAAATTCTTTTCCCTGTTCGCAAAGCAGTATTGAAACGGGACACAAAAGAGACGAAAATCGATATCTTCATAAATCTTGATGGCACCGGAAGAAGCTCGATAGATACCGGAATTCACTTTTTCGACCATATGCTCGATCAAATTGCACGCCATGGCCTTATTGATATTGATCTTAGGTGCAATGGTGATCTTGAGGTTGATGAACACCACACCATTGAAGATACCGCGATTGCACTGGGTCAAGCTATTCGGCAAGCAATCTCAGATAACAAAGCCGGCATCCAGCGCTATGGATTTGTTCTACCTATGGACGAAGCACAGGCCACGGTTGCCATCGACCTCTCCGACAGGCCCTATCTTAATTGGGATGTACCACTCAAACGGGAATATGTGGGCGATTTTCCCACAGAAATGCTCGAACACTTTTTTTATACACTGGCAATGAACGCCAAAGCTACGTTGCATGTTAAAGCCGATGGAAAAAACGAACACCATGTAATAGAATCTGTGTTCAAAGGATTTGCGAAAGCACTTCGTTTTTCAATTAGCCGAAATGAACGAATTATGGGCATTCTCCCCTCAACAAAAGGTACGATCTGAGTATTGAACGAGACCGGGCAGATTAGCTCACGTTTCATTCAGTGTTACTGATAACACTCAATTAAAATGATAGGAATTATAAAATATAAAGCCGGTAATCTGGCATCCGTTGAAAATGCACTTTCAAGACTTGGAGCTGAATTTTTTGTCTCCGACAATTCTAAAGAGCTGGGGAAAGCAGATGCAATTATCTTCCCGGGTGTAGGGCATGCTGCCGCTGCAATGGATGATCTTCGGGCTAAGGATCTTGATGTTTGGATCAAAAATACCAAAAAACCGGTTTTAGGAATCTGTCTGGGCATGCAGCTTCTCTTTGAATCATCTGAAGAGGGCGATTGTAAAACACTTGGAATCATTCCTGGAAGGCTTAAAAAGTTTGACTCTTCACAAGCCAAGGTTCCCCATATGGGCTGGAATCAGTTCAATCCGCTTAAAGATCACCCGCTTATTACAGGGATCGGGAATAAGCAATTTTTGTATTATGTGCATGGCTACTACGCCCCCACCAACGAGTTTACACTCGCATCGTGTAATTACATTAAGGATTTTGCTGCAGTTGTAGCAAAAGACAACTTTATGGGTGTTCAATTTCATCCCGAAAAATCGGGACAGGTGGGATCACTTCTTCTTCAGAATTTTCTGAACATTGTCTATCTAAATAGTGACAAACAGACCTCTGATTCCTGGTAATTGCCACAGAATCAAAATTTACACTTAACCTTTTCTGCCCCGCACTTCAATTCATCAGTTTTTAGGGAATCCTTTTTGTACTTTTGATGGAATTTTAAACCAGGCTCCAAATAACTACATCAAATGAAAATTATTCCCGCAATCGACCTGCTTGACGGCCAGGTGGTACGCCTGCAAAAAGGTGATTATGCAAAAAAAACGGTCTATAACCATAACGCTCTCGATGAAGCCACGAAGTTCAAGACTGCTGGTTTTTCACACATACATGTTGTAGATCTGAATGGCGCAAAAAGCGGCCGGTTCGAGAATCTGCCAATCATCAGAAGTATCATCAATGAGATTGGGCTATCTGTACAAACAGGTGGCGGGGTGCGTTCGCGTAAGGATATCGATACCCTACTGGATGCAGGTTTAAATGGTATAATCTGTTCATCCATGGTTGTGAAAAAGCCTGAGGAGTGGCTAAAGGCAATTACCGATTACCCTCACAAAATGATACTGGGGCTTGACCTGAAAGATGGAAAACTTGCATTTGGCGGATGGCTGGAAACATCAGACAAACCGATAGAAGAGTTTTTAAACCCTATGATTGACGCCGGGTTAAAAACGGTTCTAAGTACAGATATTGCAAGAGACGGGATGCTCAACGGGCCAAATATTGAGATGTACCGAGATCTTCAAACCCGTTTTCCATCATTGAATTGGATTGCATCCGGTGGTGTGTCAAAACTGGAAGATCTTGTTCAGATTCAATCAAATGGAATGCACGGTGTGGTAGTTGGTAAGGCGTATTATGAAGGACATATACGCCTTGACGAAATGATGAATCTGAATGGCTAAAGCCACATAATCTTTGGCAGTTTAGAGAGTAGGATTTTTCACCTTACCCATAAAGAGATTTGCACCGCTCTCTCTTTCGTGGATGATGAATACAAATGGCCTGTCTACAATCATCTGAGGAGGCATAGACGTAGGCATAACTCCAACACTTGTTACCGCGGCGGCCTCCGTTCCCTCCTCATCTACCCTTATAAATACTTTGTGAATAACCTCATCCAGATAGAGGTTGTTCTGTCCTTGCTCGCTTAATCCGGACAGATCGGCTGTATGAGGAGTAAATGCGATCTCCATTCCCATAGCTTTCAGAATGCTGCTGTACTCAATTTCATACTCCAGCTCAAATTTCGGCATCTCGATGGTTGATTCTCTCATATCCACAGAAAGGTTAGAGCGCCATCGGGCAAGATTATTTGCATGAACTTTCTCATCGATAAACCGATCAATCGGTGTGTTGGGATCGGCCGGCATCAAAATACTCATCGAAAATAAGCTATCACCATAAGGCAGCTCAATCATTTGCACATTTTCATCGTAATTGAAATGGGTTGCAAACAATCCTTGCTGGCTCATCATATCCACCTGAATAGATTCGCCCGATTCAAGCCGGAAAATATCCCTGCGTGTATCATTTTTATCAAACTGTCGCAGCCAGTCTCCCTTAAAATAGAGCGCATTGATCAGATACATAATTCTATCTTCATCTATCTCATCGAGCAGTTCCGTGATGAGCCCTTCCGTTTTATCCGCTACCCACTGATTGATAGTATTCGGTGCGTCCGGATCCAAAAAATTGATTGCATTCACTTCAGCACCAAAATAGGTCTGCATCTTCCCGGCAAACTCCTGATTAACATCAAATTGATCGGAATGCCAGATAGAATTGGCAATTTTCATGGCTACTTCCGGATCAACAGTAACAAGCAAATCAATCAAAGAACGAAACGCCTCGTTGATCTCTTCAGTTTCCATACCATTTAGATACAGCGCATCTCTCATATCTGTATAGGTTTGCCCTTTGGCTCCATTCAGCGTCATTGCAAGGGCCATAGAGATGCTGAGCGGCGATATGATAATGTTTTCGTGCTCATTATCGAACGCAACGGTATTCTTAAATATCGAGTAGCTGAACTGCCGGTCAGCCTCAACGAGCATCATTTCCTGTGGGGTTAAATCCCGGGGCAGTTCGCCAAGGGGGCCATTAGGGCCAACTACACTATCATTGCAGGCCGTAACCAGTATAAAAATGAGGATTGCGATCATTGAAAACCATTTTATTGTAGTGAGCATATTTTCCACCTAATCTCGATTTATTGCGAATGAATCGTAACAGCTTGTTTTGTTTGTTATACTTTCTACACGTGAGAAGTTGCATATACCTATACACTGCAGCAAACTATGTGTAATTTTTTTGTGAATATTCTTTTATCTTCACTGCAGATAAGAATTATGCTTACAAAACGAATTATACCTTGCCTCGACATCAAAGACGGCCGAACCGTAAAAGGCGTAAATTTTATCGGCCTTCGTGATGCGGGTGATCCTATAGAACTTGCTCAGCGCTACACAAATGAAGGTGCCGACGAGCTGGTTTTTCTTGATATCACCGCTACAAAAGAGAAACGAAAAACACTTGTAAAACTTGTGGAAGATATTGCGAGAGAAATCAGTATACCGTTTACTGTTGGTGGCGGAATTAAATCGGTCGATGAAATTGAAGAAATTCTGAAAGCTGGAGCGGACAAAGTTTCTCTGAACAGTGCCATTGTTCGCGATCCTGATTTGATAACCCGCGCCTCTGATGCTTTCGGATCTCAGGCTGTGGTAGCTGCTGTTGATGCAAAAAAAACGAATGACCACTGGGAGGTGTTCGTAAAAGGTGGCTCAGAACCAACCGGAATTGATGCTCTTGAATGGATTGAAAGAACAGAAAAGCTGGGTGCAGGTGAAATATTACTTACCAGCATGGATCGCGACGGAACCAAATCGGGTTTTGACCTTGAGCTTTTGGCGGAGGTGAATAAACGCATTACTATACCGGTTATAGCGAGTGGCGGTGCCGGAACTATACAACACTGTTGTGATGCCGTTCTTATCGGCAAAGCTGACGCTGTACTGGCTGCGAGTATATTCCACTTCAGAGAAATTGAAATTGAAATATTGAAGAATAGCATGGCGAATGAAGGAATTCCTGTTCGCTTTATTACTGAATTAACAGATTAACAACATACTTATGGCAACCAAAGAAGAAATTGAATTTTTATACGATCTCGAACGTCTCCTTGTACAACGTAAAAAAGATATGCCAAAAGGGTCGTACTCAACCCGTCTCTTTAAAAAAGGCATTGATAAGATAGCCCAGAAACTTGGTGAGGAAGCTGTAGAAACGATCATCGCATCCAAGAACAAGAAAGACTCAGAAGTTGTAAATGAGTCTGCAGATCTTATCTACCACCTGCTGGTACTCCTCGTGGAAAGAGATATCCCGCTGGATACAGTTATCCAAGAGATGATGTTGAGAAGCAAGAAATAGTCGTGAGATGTGAGTCTTGAGTCTCGAGATTTCTTTCTCGCGTCTCAAGACTCACGACTGTCATGGTGCCGGATACACGTAGTGCGCCTCGAAGCTCAGGGGAATTCCGATAGCCCAGTATATCAGCAGGAAGATGGTCCAGCTAATCATAAATATGATGGAGTATGGAAGCATCATTGAAATAAGGGTTCCGATCCCTGTGTTCTTCACATAACGCTGGCAGAATACCACCACAAGAGGGAAATAGGGCAGCAACGGTGTAATTATGTTCGATACAGAATCTCCTACACGATATGCTGCCTGAGTAAGGTCGGGCGAGATACCCAGTTGCATAAGCATTGGAACAAATATTGGGGCGATAAGCGCCCATTTTGCTGAGGCAGATCCAACCAACAGGTTCACAAACGCACTCAGAAAAATGATACCTACAATGGTAACCTGTCCCGGCAGGGCAAGTGCCTGCAGAAAATTAGCTCCTTTGAGGGCCACCAAAAGCCCGATATTCGACTTACTGAATGCATCAATAAACAGGGCACAGAAAAAGGCCATTACAATGTAATACCCCATACTTTGCATCGATTTGGTCATGTTATCGATCATATCCTTCGAGCTTTTGTATTTGCCGGATACATATCCGTAAACCACACCGGGAATAAGCAGCAGTACAAAAATCAAAGGCACAATTGCCTGCATGAGAGGTGCCTGGAATGAGACAAGCGACTGTACTTCGGGATCTACCATATCTGGCCCGCGAAGTGCAGAATTTTCAGGAATGGCCCATGCAATCAAACCAATAATCCCTGCCATCATTGCGGCAAATCCCCACCAGAACGCTTTGCTTTCCTGAGGGGTAACCGTTTCCATTTTTGGCATTTCATCTTCATCGCCATCAACTTCAATACCCGCAAGGCGTGGCTCAACGATCTTATCCGTTACATACCAGCCAACTGCAATAATCAGCAGACATGATGCCGATGTAAAATACCAGTTATTGATCGGGTTGAGAGAAATTTCCGGATCGAGAATTCGGGCAGCCTCAAGCGTAAAGCTCATAATGAGGGGATCAATGGCAGATGGAATAAAGTTGGCCGAAAACCCTCCGCTAACACCCGCAAAGGCCGCTGCAATTCCGGCAAGTGGATGGCGGCCAGCCGCATAAAAAATCACCCCACCAAGTGGAATAACAAGAACATAACCGGCATCAGCGGCTGTGTGACTAACAATTGCAATTAAAATGAGCATCGGTGTAAGCAGAGAGGCAGGTGTGAAGCCAAGCAGCTTTTTTAAGCCCGAATCAATCCAGCCGGAGTGTTCGGCTACACCCACACCAAGCATGGCTACAAGTACAATTCCCAACGGTGCAAAAAGTACAAATGTATTTACCATGCTTGCCAGGAACGCGGCGAGATTTTCACCCGTAAGCTGATTGATTACTTCCAGATCTTCTCCCGTTCTTGGGTGCACTTCGCCAAATGAGAACTGAGCAAGAATAGCCGACATCACCCAGACGATAACCAGCAAGTAAAAGAAAAGCATTGCAGGATCGGGCAGTTTGTTGCCTACATTTTCAATTACATTTAGAAATTTATCAAACAAGGTTCCCCTCCCCTCACTCTGGGGTATCTCATTTTCTGTCTCTTTGGTCTCTTCTGCCACGCTTTTCCGGATTAGTTACAGGTTGAAATCATTCAATTGCAGAAAATAAGAGTTTCGGGATGCTTTACAAGAAAAATCTTTTCCATATTAGCGCAGTATCCAAAAAACCTGCAAAACTCGAAAAAAATAAATACTATCGTTCAGGTAAGGGTACCATCATTTGAATAATGACAAAACCGAATCTATGAACTTCAGAAAACTTATCGCAATCTCATTCGCCGTGGTTCTCTACGCTTGTACAGAAAATACCAATCCGTACGATTTTGTAGAATCACTTACTTTTTATGCGTCTTTCGATGACGGACTTGAGGCCGATTTTGCAAATGGAGATCCCAATTTTTACATGTCAGCAACCTGGTCTGGCCGGAGTGAACCTGTACTGATGCAATCCGGCAATGAGCATGTTGCCATCCATAAAAATGAGGGTAAATATGGTGATGCACTTTGGATTGACAACTCATGGACACCCGTTTACTTCTACAAGGGTGAGGAAAATGTTCAGTACCGGGATTCTGACTGGAGCGGTACCGTATCATTTTGGATGAGACTTACCCCTGATGAAGACCTGCCTGATGGATTTTCCGATCCAATTCAACTTACAGATTCAGGCTGGAACGACGGCGCACTGTTTGTTGACTTTACGGATGATGCAGAGCGCATTTTCCGGTTTGCATTTTTTGCGGACAGAGAAATCTGGGATCCTGAACTACGCGACTGGGATGATGTACCCTATGAAGAACGGCCTATGATTGAATTTTCTGAGCCTGTTTTCAGCTGTGATGAGTGGACACATGTGGCGTTCACCTTCACAAATTTCAATTCAGGAGTACCTGATGGTGAAGCTCTCGGATATATTAACGGGAGGCATATTGGTACATTGTCGGGAAGAGATCAAACCATCACCTGGAACCCAGAGCTTTTAGCCATCTGGCTTGGGTATAATTTCAGAGGGTATCTGGATGAACTGGCAATTTTTAACCGTGAGCTAAACCAAACCGAAATCGAAAACATCTACTCGCTTGAGCATCCGCTCGGAGATTTACAGAATTAGATATCCATTTTGGATCTCACTTTTTGAATACACTCATCAAGCAGCTCAAGGTCCTGCGAGCGAGAGAGGCGGTGTTCACCGTCGGGCACCAGGATAAGATCA
>SLGA01000001.1 GCA_007123985.1 Balneolaceae bacterium
AAATGGTGAGAATACTTGCACTCCCCCACGGGGCTGAGGCAACCGCATCAATTGCAGTTTCTCCACCTGTTGCCACCACATCGTGACCGGGGAGGAACGGTTTAAGTTTTTCGTTCACCCCGATTGGCCCCATACCCGGCCCGCCGCCGCCATGCGGAATACAAAATGTTTTGTGCAGGTTCAGGTGACACACATCTGCCCCTATGGCTGCCGGAGATGTCCACCCGATCTGGGCATTCATATTGGCACCGTCCATATACACAAGGCCGCCATGCTGATGAATGAGTTCGCAAATTTCTTTGATATCTTCCTCAAAAACTCCGTGGGTTGATGGATACGTCACCATCAGGGCAGATAGACGATCGCTGTATTTCTCCACTGTTACCCGAAGGTCATCAAGATCTATATTACCGTTCTCATCGCATTTTGTAACCACCACTTGCATGCCTGCCATTACAGCGCTGGCGGGATTAGTACCGTGAGCCGACGAGGGTACAATCGTAACATTTCGGGAAGTATCTCCATTGGCAAGGTGATATCCGCGGATAGTCATCAAACCGGCATACTCACCCTGCGCACCGGAATTTGGCTGCAGAGAAACTTTTGCAAAGCCGGTAATTTCCGACAGCCACGCGTCCAGTTCTTCAAACAGTTTGTGATACCCTTCGGCCTGCTCTTTGGGCACAAACGGATGAATTTTTCCAAATTCCGGCCATGTAAGCGGAATCATCTCAGCCGTGGCATTTAACTTCATGGTACACGAACCGAGCGAAATCATGGAGTGGGTTAAATCCAGATCACGATTTTCGAGCATCTTCAAATATCGAAGCATCTCATGTTCAGAGTGAAATTGATTGAATACCGGATGAGTCAGGAATTCTGATGTTCGTGTGAGTTCTTCCGGGTAAGAGGCCTCAGTCGTTTTGGCTTCTTTTTTAACATCAAATGAATTTGACTTACCGAGTACTTTCGCAAAAATATCGAGTACCAGTTCTACATCATCCAGCTCTTTGGCTTCATCAAAAGAGAGCCCGATGGAGTTTTCAAAATATCTGAAATTTGCTTCTGAACTGAGAGCTTCCTTTCGAATATCTTCAATTTCATCAGAAGAAAACCCATCCAGCGTAATAGTATCAAAAAATTGTTCGTTGCGGATTTGGATACCCAATTGATTGAGTCCGGCCGCTGCCAGTTTGGTTAATCCATGAATTTTTAAAGCAATTTTCTTCAGGCCGTCGGGTCCATGATATACCGCGTAAAATCCGGAGATCACAGCAAGCAGTACCTGCGCAGTGCAAATGTTTGATGTGGCTTTTTCCCGGCGGATATGCTGTTCGCGGGTTTGCAGTGCCATCCTGAAAGCGGAGTTCCCTTCTGCGTCAACGGTTGCTCCAATAATTCGACCCGGAATTTGACGTTTAAACTCATCTCTTGTAGCGAAATACGCCGCATGTGGCCCGCCAAAACCCATCGGTACCCCAAGCCGCTGAGTAGTACCCACAACCACATCCGCACCCATCTCTCCCGGAGGGGTTAATAGGGTGAGGCTAAGTAAATCTGCAGCAACAGTTACAAAGAGTTCATTTTCGCGGGCTGCAGAAATCAGGTCAGAAAAATCGGTTACAGTCCCAAATGTATCGGGGTATTGAAGCAACAGACCGAACAGTGCCGGATCGGTAACATCCACTTCAGCAGGATTCCCCACAACCAAATCAATTTCAAGCGGAGCCATGCGGCTTTTTATCACCGAAAGTGTTTGCGGGTGGCAATTCTCGGATACAAAATAGGTATTCGCCTCCTTTCTTTTTTTCCCTTTTCTTCTCCCGTGGAGCATGGTTATCGCCTCAGCTGCGGCTGTACCTTCATCGAGTAATGAAGCATTGGCAATCTCCATTCCGGTCAAATCAGAAACCATGGTTTGGAAATTTATCAGTGCTTCGAGCCTTCCCTGTGCAATTTCTGCCTGATAGGGTGTATAGGCCGTATACCAACCCGGGTTTTCCAGGACGTTTCTCAGAATAACGTTTGGAGTACGGGTTTCATAGTAACCCATGCCAATAAACGATTTGAATATTTTGTTTTTTGATGCGATCTCACGGCGAAGGTGGTTTAAATACTCTTCCTCGCTGAGAGCATCAGGTAAATGAAGGGGTTTGTCAAGACGAATTTTTTGTGGGATTGTCTCCCCGAGTAACTGTTCTACAGTCTGAGCTTCACAATAGGATAACATCTCCGAAATTTGTACCTCATCCGAGCCAATGTGTCGGGTTTCAAATTTCTCTTTGGCAAAATCAATACTCATAAAAACGATTCTTGGGATTGGGTTTTCTGATTGAACAAAATGCAACTCATAACGGTTCAGAAGGGCTGTAAAAAAGCAAAATAAAGATGAAATTTTAAGCCGTAAAAAGATAAGCTTTTTTAATTGAATTGGCACCTTTCCGTTTAATTCTTTTGATTCATCAACCCGAAATAAAGTACCTTTTTTTGCCAATGCTAAAATTTCATTTTTCATTAGCTAAATATGTATATTTAACGTAATCCGTAAAATTTTTAAGCCTTAAGTATTACACATGATGGGTGAAGCATCTATTTCAACCTGGTTTTTTGATTTACATCCCGTTTGGCAAGCATTTTTTGCCGGAACTTTATGCTGGATTACCACAGCAATCGGTGCCGGTGTTGTATTCATGAAAAAAAATGTCAGCCGAAAGTTTCTTGATGCTGCACTTGGTTTTGCTGCCGGGGTAATGATTGCCGCAACAATCTGGTCGCTGCTTGAGCCCTCTATGGAGATGGCCGAGTCGCTTGGGTTAATTAAATGGATGCCTGCCACCTTTGGCTTTATACTGGGTGCCTTGTGTATTCGGCTGGCCGATGCCTATGTACCACACCTGCACCTTGGCCTGCCCCGCGATGAAGCGGAGGGAGTTAGTACAAAATGGCGGCGTGCCACACTTCTGGTTATGGCGATCACACTGCATAATATACCAGAAGGTCTTGCTGTAGGCGTATTGTTTGGCGCAGCTGCTACGGGAATTGACCCGACTGGTACTGCTACGGTAATGGGAGCGATAGTACTTGCCATTGGAATCAGTATACAGAATTTACCGGAAGGAATGGCTGTCTCTATGCCGCTTCGGGGTGAGGGTGTTTCCAGGTGGCTGAGCTTTAACTACGGCCAGTTATCGGGCCTTGTAAACCCTCCTTCTGCTGTTATAGGTGCTCTTGCTGTTATTTTTATCCAACCTATTCTCCCTTATGCTTTGGGATTTGCTGCCGGTGCCATGATATTCGTAGTTGTGGAAGAGCTTATTCCCACATCACAGCGCGCCGGTAATACGGATATTGCCACAATGGGAACTATCATTGGTTTTTGTGTGATGATGATTCTCGACATTACTTTAGGTTAATGAAACCAGATTTATCATTGTCTGTTTAATGTTTATTTAAATCCGGCAATCCCATCTTTAATGTAAATTTCGTCTTGAAATTTGACAGAAATTGTGCTTTTTCCTTCAACAAAAAGCCTGTATTTTTGATCTTATAATTTACATTCATCACCCCATAACATTGCAAACAAGCGCTTCCAAAAAAAATATGAGCACAAAATCATCTACTGAAACCAAAAGCTATTACAAAGAACCGGGGCCACAATTTGACAAGGAATCTCCGTTCGAATCCATGATGCAACGGTTCCGATTTGCTGCAGAAATTTTACAGCTTGACGACGGTCTTTTTCAATATCTTGCAAGCCCTGTAAAGCAGGTTACAGTTTCTATTCCTGTAGTTATGGACTCCGGGAAAATTAAAGTTTTTGAAGGTTATCGGGTTATACATGATAATGTTCTGGGGCCATCAAAAGGCGGTATACGTTTCACGCCGGACGTGAATCTTGATGAAGTAAAAGCACTTGCAGCCTGGATGACCTGGAAGTGTGCCGTTGTTAATGTTCCATTTGGAGGCGCAAAAGGCGGTGTACGGGTTAACCCTCATGAGCTCTCCACTTCGGAGCTGGAACGGCTGACCCGTCGCTATACTGCCAATATGCTTGGCATCTTCGGGCCGGACAGAGACATACCCGCGCCCGATATGAACACAAACGAGCAGATTATGGCATGGCTGATGGATACATACAGTATGAATTCACAGCGAACAGAAACTGCAGTTGTAACCGGAAAACCCATTATTCTTGGCGGCTCTCAGGGAAGAAAAGAAGCAACAGGCCGTGGAGTAGTAACCGTAACACTTGCTGCACTCAGTAAGATGGGTATCATGCCAAATAAGGTTTCTGTTGCCGTTCAGGGATTCGGAAATGTAGGCTCCGTGTCGGCGCAACTGATGTATGAACAGGGTGCTTCCGTTATCGCAATCAGTGATATATCGGGTGGATACTACAACAAAGATGGAATCAACATACCTGAAGCTATTGAGTACATAAAGACTAATAAGAGCAGTCTTGAAGGATTCAGTGGAGCAGAAAAAATAACTAATGAAGAACTTCTTGAGCTCGATTGTGACGTACTGATTCCGGCTGCAAAGGAAGATCAGATCAGCAGGCACAATGCTGACCGTATCAAAGCAAAAATTATCGCAGAAGGAGCCAATGGCCCTGTAACTGCCAATGCCGATGCAATGCTTGATGAAAAAGGTATCATGGTAATCCCTGATATCCTGGCGAATGCTGGGGGTGTAACTGTATCATACTTTGAATGGGTGCAAGACAGACAAGGCTATTTCTGGACTGAAGAGCGCGTAAACAGGCGCCTGAATCGGATGATGCGGGATGCATTTGATAATGTCTATGGCGTAAGTGAAAAATATAAGATAACTTTGCGACAAGCTGCTTATGTTTATGCTATCGACAAAGTAGCTACCACCCTAAAAATGCGTGGCATCTACGCGTAACTATTACTTCAACACATATAAATGTCAGACAAAGTTTTTCGACTCTCCCTGAAATCGACTTACGAAGAGTCGGAAAGAGTGCCTGATTTTGTATCAGATATTCAGGAAAAGGCAAATCTCGACGAAGATA
>SLGA01000062.1 GCA_007123985.1 Balneolaceae bacterium
AAGTTTGAATAGCCGAGAAGTTCTGCACGTTCTGCCCGAAGCTGTGCAAGCTCCAGTACGAGCGGACGGTTATCGATACCTCCGTCTTCACCAAGTCCACGGTAGGCAGATGCTCTCCAAACACGCTCTCTGAGATCTCTGTTGTTCAGGCTTGTTAATATCGGTACACGCGTTGTATTGGTAATCGAGAGCAGATAGCTGTTTTCATAACCCCTGTTTTCTGCTGCTTCTTTTGCAGCTGCAATTCTGTCACTGCTCATTCCATCAAGAAGGGATTCATCATCCACAACCACAGCCCGCTCACGATTCAGCTGAAGCACATTTTCCTGAAATTGCGTGGTAAGTGATGAAATTCTGCTGTTAATTTCGCGCATTCGCTGCTGTTCGGCTTCGGTAAGTTGTGCGCCCGCCCGAACAAAATCGCGATGGGTATCTTCAAGAAGTTTCATGGAGGCATCATCCAGGCCAAGGTCTTCTCTTGCCTCGTAAAGTGCTTCAATTCGTTCAAAAAGAGTTCTGTTCAGTCGAATATTATCGGAATGTTCGGCAAATTTAGGTGCAAATTCCGCCTGAATTTCCTGCAATTTGTCACTGGTATGAGCCGATGTTAGGTTGAAAAATACCCGCTGTGCACGCGTCAGCAGATCGCCGGTTTTCTCCATAGCCACAATGGTATTTTCGAATGTGGGCTGATCCGGGTTAGAAGCGATTGAGTCGATCTCAGCAAGCTCTCTAACCATGCCTTCTTCAAATGCAGGTGCAAAATGTGTTTCATCGATAGAGTTAAAATCAGGGGCTTCCAGCGGAAGGCCGGACGGTGCAAAAAATGGATTTTCTGACATAGTATTTTGGTTGCCGTTACATGCTGATAACAACATCAGCAGAAATATGATTGTTGATACAAGATAAATTTTCATGGATGATAAATTCTGGTTACAAATGGGAATGCATCAGCTGAAATGGTGATACAGTTTACAGACCTGAAATATAGAAGTTTTATGAGTGAATTGATTGAACAGATCTTTACTCTTTAACAAATAAGATCTCTGCAAGCACCGGCAGGTGATCTGAAGGAAAACGGCCGTCTCTGACATCCGCAAGAATACCATGCTCACGAAATTGGAAGGATGCATTGGTAAATATGTAATCGATTCTTCGATTGGGGATGACTTCGCGAAACGCATTCCAGGTTGATGTGGCACCGTAATGCCCGTGTATAGAGTGGTAAAATCCATCAAATAACTCCAAATCTGAAGATCTGGTTTCAGAATCTGAAAAGATTTGATACGCTTCATTCTCTTCGGTAACGTTTAAATCGCCCATTACGATGACAGGGTCCCCATCAGCCAGTTCACTAACTTTTTCGATGATCAGGCCGGCACTCTCCACGCGCGCTTCCTGACCAACATGATCAAAGTGGGTATTCAGCACAAAAAATACCCTGTTATTTTCAAGGTCTAAGAAACGCGCCCAGGTGGCCACCCTCGTAATTGCTGCATCCCAGCCGATGCTTCCGGGCTCATCCGGTGTGTCTGATAACCAGAATGTATCCTCTTCAATCAGCTCAAATCGGTCGGTTTTGTAGAAAATAGCAGAAAACTCCCCTGCTCTTTCTCCATCATCGCGTCCGGCACCTATCCATGCAAAACCCGGCATCATCTGCTCCATCTCTTCAAGCTGGTGGAAAAGCCCCTCCTGGATTCCTAAAAGGTCAACTTTGTGAAAGCGGATAAGATCGGTTACAAAATCCTTTCGATGAGGCCATGCATCGGGTCCGTCATTCGGGTTATCAAATCGAATATTGAAACTCATCACTCGCAATGGCTGATCAGCCGGAGCAGTTACGGATGGGGTCTCCCCCACCTCGCCACAGGCAGAAAACGTTATTGTGAAGATCAGTGCGGAAATCAATATCCAAAAGACGAAATGTTTCATACAGATTTTTTTTGAGTTGAATTTTATCTGCTAAATCTATGGATATCTGCAAAGTATTTATAAAAGAATCTACTGTAGCAACTTCAGCATGGCAGGAACATATCGAAACGGTAAAGCACCCGCTGTCATATCATCAGCAGCACCGCACATATAGAGATCGAGCTGAGGACAGTAAAACAGCCAACAACCTGTTGAACCTGTATGCCCCACAATTTCCGGCATTCCTTTAAGTGGAGTAAACAGGCGCGGAAGCCTGAATTTCATGGCCCCGTGGCTGTATGCAATAGGCCATCCGGGAAGACGAACAGAAGCGCGATCAGACGGAAAGCCGAATGTATGCCAACCGCTGAACATCCATTCCCATGACTCCGATTTTTGAAAAAGCTCTCCTGCATAGAGTGCCTTTAAAAAAGTTATCATATCTGCGCAGGTACTGTAAACACCCCATACAGACCGAAGCGCCTTCGGAATTTCAATAGCTCTTCCTGATGCAAGCAGCCCTAACGGTTTCGCTGTCTCCGCTGCGGGTTGTGTTCGATCCAGCATCCATGTGTGCTTCATGCCAAGCGGTTCATAAATCCTTGAATGATGCAGCTCTTCCAGCTTCTGCCCCGTAACTTCTTCAAGAATGGCACAAATCAGCATAAAACCGGTATCTGTGTAGCGGGTTTTAATCCGCTTTTTCTGGCCCTTATCTTTTATAAAAGCGGCTACAGGCTGAGGTGGAAAGTTTGGAGTAAGCCGGTTACGAACATAATCCAGCAGTTCGGTTAGCTCCAGATACCGATCTCCCTGTTTTATGATTTCTTCAACCAAATTTTTGCCATCTTTCGGATAATCTTCATACCAGTCGGCCAATCCCGAGGTATGGGTGAGAAGATGCCGTACTGTAATCCTATCAGTGTAATCTTCCCCTTTGTAAACATGCAGCCGATTACTGAATGAAGACGGAAGATAGATACTAAACGGATTATCTAATGCTACAAGACCCTCTTTTGCAAGCTGAATCAACAGTGCGGCATTGAGCAGTTTATCAATACTGGCAATAAAAAACGGAGTGTTCTCATCAGCGGGAGAACTATCCACCGCAGGACCGTCGGCAGAACTCCAGCGAAAACTACCGTCACCCTTTTCGACACATGAGATTAACTGACCGCCGGTACGTTTTCGAACTGTATGTTGAAATAGCTGATCGAGCTTTTCTTTATGATGCTGATTTTTTGAAACCATAACCCATTCCGTTAAACTGTCTGCTTATAACTAAAAGATAGGCAGAGGTGCAGAAGAATAGTAGATATCCCGCACGATTATTTTTCGATCAACAGATCTATGGTGCCCAAAGAATTAATGCAGCAATTATGCCCAAAAACAGAAAAGCTCCCGTACTCCAGATAATCCGAAAATTTGATATTGTCCATGCCCTTGTACGTTGCGGAAGCAGCCCCGGAATAAGCAGTAAAAGTCCAAATATGGTTGCACCGGCAGCCGTTCGCAAAGCCCCATAAAGCAAGCCGTACTCATGGGCTTGAGTTAGGGTAAGACCAGGTTTAAGTATTCGTAATCCAAGCAGTTCCAGCCAGGCTGACAGCACTATTACGGCCAAAAAAGCAACAAGAATAGCCGGAAAGTGAGTTCTGAAATGAACCCAAAAACTTTTTTCTGACTTCACTTTACCTGATTGATACACTGTGTTTTATGAGTTTCATCGTTTTATTGATACGAACAGTTGTTTAAATATAAATAAATTGTGGCCTGTTGGCATTTATAAACGAATCACTAAAAAAGTAAAAAAGTACTTTTAAAGATAAGCTGTTTTATGTCTTATCTTTGAGTTCTGAAAAATTCCAAAACGCCTCGATGGCGGAATTGGTAGACGCGTTGGACTTAAAATCCAATTGGTATTTAAATGCCAGTGCCGGTTCGAGCCCGGCCCGAGGTACAAACCCGATAGCAGCAATGGTATCGGGTTTTTTTATGTCTGAATATTTCATTCAATTCGCCGGGCGAGAAGCCTGTCCCGCCAAAGGGAAACACGAACATAGTGAGTGTCGGGAAGCCCGGCCCGAGGTACAAACCCGATATCAGAAATGGCATTGGGTTTTTTTATGTCTAAAATTCAGGTTCAATTCACCGGGCGAGAAGTTTATCCTGAGCGGAGTCGAAGGAAGCCCCGGCCCGAGGTACACAATTAGAGGCTTAAGTTAATAATTAACATTACTTAAGCCTCTTTTTTTATTTATGTGGTAGAACATTGGTGGAACTTTTTTAAATCAATACCTTGTTCCGCTAATCTTTAATCTTAATTTTGATGTCACAGACTTTTCCGGATGGATCAGGTCAACTTAAGAGTAATTACTAATTTTTTATTTACTCAATTACCTGTCCGGCAGGTTTTCCGGTAACTTGATCACTTACCGTATTGGGGGAATTCCGACTCAAACAGCTCCTCTTTTGAGTACTCGCTCCAATTTTTCGCAAGCAGCTTTATGTTTATTTGAACTCATTTTTTCCAAATTCTTCATTTTCCATTGTATAGCTGGCAGGTTCCGAATATGGTTCACTGGAAACAGATCCCACTCCGGTGATTTTCGTTTAAAGCTGAGTATAAACTCCCGTTCTTCTTCTGTGAGTTCGGAATTCAATGTATGAACAACCTTTTTCCAGGTTTCCACCATATCATCCAGAGGAACAGGATCAAAAGCCATTCCATCAAATGACTCGCGAAACGTTTCACCAAGATCGTCTTTTAGCTGTGGATCGAGCAGTTCTGCTATCGGGCGATTATGACTTAACAGATAGACGATAAATGCCTGTCGTATTTTATCTGTGATTCCTTCTTTTCTATATAGATGATACACATCAAACAGATCTCGGGGATGCTGCCGGTCTAAGGCAGCACAGAGTTTTCCTCCATAAAGATCTTCAACCGATAATGTTCTTATCTCCATTGTTCTTCCAAACATCTCCTCCACATTTTTTGCTAATGGTAAATCCACTGGTGGAAATACCGAGCCCCGTATTGTTGAATTTGGTTCAATCTTGAC
>SLGA01000340.1 GCA_007123985.1 Balneolaceae bacterium
TATGGAATAAGCATAAATTTGACCGTGCTTTTCAGATACTGTGAAGTTATGAATCGGTTTACTGAATTCAGCCCGATAAACCTGATTTCCTTCCCAATCCCATATTTCGAGGGAAGGTCTGAACGTTTCGATCTTCTCTTCAATCAAATTCTCAAACTCGTGAATTCCCATTGCATAAATGTATGAATCGGATGCCCCTTTCACTGATCGATATTGAAATTTCGATTCATTTCCTGATTGGGTAAACAGATGGTCGTTCACCAAAAATTAACCAGATTACCAGCGTGGTCGAAGAAATTGTATTTATTGTAGAACATATATAATGAGCCTACCTACTCAAATTTACATGAACAACCATCAAAAACCTCTCTCAAGTTGCATGAACCAAGGGTACAACAAGAGGACGACTCCAGGTGTCTGATGGAAGAACACTCAACAGAAGTTTTATTTAATACTCGTGTAGACTGATCTCTATAGCTTCAATAGTACATTTCAATTGGAGATTAGCTCTTGAGAACCATTTCTTTAAAGAGGTTAAGTTAGCTTTTTCATGGAGTGAATTTTGCTTATCTTTATTCATTCCAAATAAGCATAACGAACAGAAATGCCTGATTATGTGAATGATAAGCTGATTTCAGGTGTTAAAAAAATGAATTTTAAGCTTTAAAAAAGAGATAATTTCTATGAGTGAGACAAAAGCTCTCGAATCAATGATCGGCGAAGAGTACAAATATGGCTTCACCACCGATGTTGAATACGAAGATTTTCCAAAGGGTATTAATGAAGATGTTGTACGGCTGATCTCCGAAAAGAAGAATGAACCGGAGTGGATGACAGAATTCAGGTTGAAAGCTTACCGTGCATGGACTGAGATGGAAGAGCCAAGCTGGTTTAATGCAACCTACGAAAAACCAAAGTTCGACACTCTTCAATTCTATTCAGCTCCAAAAAATAAGCCCAAGCTAAATAGCCTTGATGAAGTTGACCCTAACATTCGTGAAACGTATGAAAAATTGGGAATTCCTCTCGATGAGCAAAAAATGCTTGCCGGTGTTGCGGTAGATGCTGTATTTGATAGCGTATCCATCTTTACCACATTCAAAGAAAAACTGGCTGAAGCCGGTGTGATATTTTGCTCTATCTCGGAAGCAGTGCAGGATTACCCGGAACTGGTGAAAAAATATATGGGATCAGTAGTGCCAGTACGGGATAATTTCTATGCTGCGCTCAACTCTGCTGTTTTCTCTGATGGCTCATTTTGTTACGTACCAAAGGATACCATCTGCCCGATGGAGCTTTCCACCTATTTCCGTATCAACAATATGAATTCAGGCCAGTTCGAGCGAACGCTGATTATTGCCGAGGAGAACAGCCATGTGAGCTATCTCGAAGGGTGTACAGCGCCCATGTTTGATGAACACCAGTTGCACGCCGCAGTTGTTGAACTTGTAGCACTGGACAATGCTGAAATTAAATATTCAACCATTCAAAACTGGTATTCCGGTGATGAAGAGGGAAGAGGCGGTATTTACAACTTTGTAACCAAACGTGGAGCCTGCCGTGGAAAAAATTCCAAAATTTCATGGACTCAACTCGAAACCGGGTCAGCCGTAACGCTGAAATATCCAAGTGTTATACTACAGGGTGACAACTCCGTAGGTGAATTCTTCTCAGTTGCTGTAACTAATAAAAGACAGCAGGCAGATACCGGTACGAAAATGATCCACATTGGTAAAAACACCAAGAGTACTATCATTTCGAAGGGAATATCTGCAGGACGCTCCGATAACAGTTATCGCGGCCAGGTAAAAATCAGTAAGAAAGCAGATAATGCTCGTAACTATTCGCAGTGCGACTCTATGCTGATAGGCCAAACATGCGGGGCCCACACATTTCCTTATATCGAATCGGCAAATCCAACCGGAAAAATTGAGCACGAAGCCACCACATCACGCGTGGGTGAAGATCAGATATTCTATCTGCAGCAGCGTGGAATCAGTGAGGATGATGCGATATCTCTGATTGTAAACGGTTTCTGTAAAGAAGTGCTGAAAGAGCTGCCAATGGAATTTGCCGTTGAAGCCAACAAACTGCTTGGTATCAAACTTGAAGGTAGTGTTGGGTAGCAAAGTAGTCGGGCTGTAACAAGTCAAAAAATTTTAAAAAAAACAAAAGCTAAATCAAAAAGAAACAATCGTGTTAGAATTAAAAAATTTACATGCAGAAGTAGAGGGTGAGGGAATTGAAATCCTGAAAGGAGTAAACCTCAAGGTGAATAAAGGAGAAATTCATGCCATTATGGGACCAAACGGTAGTGGCAAGAGTACCCTCGCTAAAGTAATTGCGGGACATCCTGAGTATGAAGTAACCGGAGGAGATATCATCTATAAAGGTGAGAGTATCCTTGAAATGGATCCTGACGAGCGTGCACATGCCGGTGTTTTTCTGGCATTTCAGTATCCGGTAGAAGTTCCGGGTGTTACCAACACCACTCTTCTTCGCGAATCGTACAACACAATTGCTGCATCACGCGGGCGCGAAGAGCTTGATCCGCTTGAGTTCGATGACTATATCCGTGAAAAACTCGACCTGGTTGAGATGAATCCCGATTTTCTTGAGAGGAGTGTGAATACAGGATTCTCGGGCGGAGAGAAAAAGAGAAATGAAATTTTCCAGATGGCCGTACTTCAGCCAACGCTCTCACTGCTTGATGAAACAGATTCGGGGCTAGATATCGATGCTCTCAGAATTGTTTCGGAAGGAATCAATAAGCTTCATGGAGAGGAAGATGCTGTTGTGTTGATTACTCACTACCAGCGTCTGCTAAATTATATTGTACCGGATTATGTACATGTAATGCTTGGCGGCAGGATTGTAAAATCCGGCGGAAAAGAACTGGCATTCGAACTTGAAGAAAAAGGGTACGACTGGCTCGAATCCCTTGCAAAAGTAAACGGAGAAGCAAAATAATGGCAAACCTCACAAAGGCAGAACCATCCATCTTGCACAACCTTGCAAAACATGCACCCGAAGGCAACTCTGTATCCTGGAGTGAAATTCGGGGAAAGAACCTGAAAGCTCTCAATCAAACGGCTTTTCCACACAAGAAAATTGAGGAGTGGAGGTTTACCGACCTAAAGCCAGTTGAGCGGACTGCATTTGTTCCGTTAAACGAAGCAGGAACATTACCTGCGGCAGATATTGAGAAGTATTTCATCCCGGAATCTGACAGAAGCAGGCTTGTTTTCATTAACGGAAGTTTTCAGGAAAATTATTCATCAATCGGTGGTCTCGGGAAAGGTGTAACCGTTGGCAACCTGAATGGATTTACAAACAACTCCACAGTAGCAGAATACTTCGATAAACTGGTGAACTATGAGGACGATGTGTTCACACAGTTTAACGGGTTGATGTTTGAAGACGGTGCATTTATTCACCTCGAAAAAGGTGCAAAAGCTGAAGCACCAATACAAATTCTCAATCTCTACACAGACTCAGCCAAACCATTTGTTGCGACTCCACGAATGCTTGTGGTTGCTGAAGAAAAGTCTGATGTAACCATTATTGAAGATCATATTGGATTATCGCAGAACACTTATCTAACTGTTCCGGTTTGTGAAGTGAAAGTGAAAAAAGGTGCACATATACACCACGTGCGAATTCAGCGCGACAGTATTAATGCCCTGCATATTTCAAGGCCTATCGCCTATGTGGAGAAAAACTCAGAATATCACTCCTATACGATTACGCTTGGTGCAAAGCTTTCAAGAAATGAACCCAGAGTGGTTCAGGAAGATGAGGAAGTAGATTTTACTCTTGACGGACTGGTACTGATTGACGGTGAACAGATTGCAGATACACATTCAGTAATGGATCACCGATTTTCTCATGCAAACAGCCATCAGTTACACAAAGTTGTGGTGAACGGAAGTGCGCACAGCATTTTTAACGGAAAGATTTTTGTACGGCGTGATGCCCAGAAAATCGATTCATTCCAGGAAAACAGAAACCTGCTTCTTTCAATCGATGGCCTGGTAAATACCAAGCCACAGCTAGAAATTTTTGCGGATGATGTTCTCTGTTCACACGGTGCAACCATCGGCCAGCTGGATCCTGAAGAAGTTTTCTATTTGCAAAGCCGCGGAATGACTGAAGAGAAAGCAAAAGAGGTGTTAACCTATGCATTTGCACTCGAAACCATTGAGAATGTAAAAGTTGATTCGGTTCATAAGCTTCTAATTGAAGAAGTGTATCGATATACCAAAGCGAATACTGAATCGAAGGTTACCGCTTAAATAGAAAACGATTATACATCAAAGAGTCCCCTTTAATTATTTTGGGGGCTCAGTTTACATCAATATGGAACAGACAGCAGTTAAAATATCAGCGACAAATTTTGTTGAAATAAGGAAGCAATTTCCTGTTTTGCATCAGCAGGTGAACGGGCATCCGCTTGTTTATCTCGATAATGCTGCGTCTAGCCAAATGCCTGTTCAGGTTGCAGATCGGATTGACAGATACCACCGGTATGAGCACTCAAACGTTCACCGTGGTATTCATACACTTAGCCAAAAAGCAACAGATGCTTATGAGGCAGCAAGGAAAAAAATACAGCTGTTCATAAATGCAGCAGATGAGCATGAGATTATCTATACAACGGGCACCACAGATTCCATAAATCTTGTAGCAAATTCGTATGGGCTTACCCATTTTTCGGAGGGAGATGAGGTTATCCTTACCGAAATGGAACACCACGCCAATATTGTACCGTGGCAAATGGTGGCTCAAAAAACAGGTGCTATAATTAAAGTAATACCGGTCACAGACTCAGGTGAATTGGATATGGAAGCGTATAAAAAGCTTCTTGGCCCAAGAACAAAAATGGTGTCTGTAATACACATTTCAAATGCCCTGGGAACGGTAAATCCGGTTAAAGAGATCGTTGATCTTGCACACGAAGCGGGAGCCGTAA
>SLGA01000028.1 GCA_007123985.1 Balneolaceae bacterium
GCTCCAAGTCGCTTAGCTGTTGCAATAGCCTGAAGCCCGGCAACACCGGCGCCCAGTACCAGAACTTTAGCCGGTGGTATTGTTCCGGCTGCTGTCATCATCATGGGCAGATATTTATCGAGTTTGCCTGCGCCAAGAAGTGCAGCTTTGTAACCGGCTATATTACTCATGGAAGAGAGCGCATCCATAGACTGAGCACGGCTAATTCTCGGGATGGTATCCATCGCCATTCCGGTGATTTGCTGCTTTTTGAGCAACTCAATATAGGGTTTGTTTTGCAGCGGCCATATAAAAGAGATGAGTAGAGAACCTGCTTTAAGTAGTTTTATGGTATCATCGGCCGGAGCCTGAACTGCAAGTAACAGATCACAATTCGTCAAGAGCGAAGTCCTGTCTTTTTCGATTACTGCACCTGTGGCCACATAATCGTCATCGGCATAACTCGATAGCAAACCCGCACCCGCCTCAACAGTAACACTTAAACCAAGTGAAATTAGTTTTTCAGTTCCTTCCGGGGTAAGTGCAACGCGTGCTTCACCCTCTGCTAATTCTTTACAAACTCCAACTTTCAAAATCTCCTCCATTTTCTTGCTGATCATAAACATAGCGAATTTTGTGGATTTTGCAACTTATGATGCAGATTGGAAGCGTTTTTAATTTTATATATTCACAAACCGAATACATCGGTTATAGAATTGATAGAGATTATTGACCAAAAAAGTGCACTAATATTCCTTACATTTACAGGAAATAAACATAAAAGAATCTAAAAATTATCATGGAAGACATAGCAGAAAAAACATTCGATGTTGTGATTATAGGGAGCGGCCCTGCGGGCTTAACCGCTGCACTCTACGCCGCAAGAGCAGATCTAAACCCAATTGTATTTGAAGGTCCGGAGCCGGGTGGCCAGTTAATGCAAACTACCGATGTAGAAAACTATCCCGGCTACCCTGATGGTGTGATGGGGCCCAAAATGATGGAAGATTTCAGAAAACAGGCTGAACGGTTTGGAGCAGACTGCCGATATGGTTACGTGACGGATATCGACTTCGATAAAAGGCCTTACAAACTTACTGTAGATGAAGAGACAACAATCTTTGCAAAAACGATCATCATTTCAACAGGTGCTTCAGCCATGTGGCTTGACCTGCCGAGTGAACAACGATTACGCGGAAAAGGAGTAAGTGCCTGTGCTACTTGTGATGGCGCATTTTTCAGAAACGAGCACGTAGTGATTGTTGGGGGCGGAGATACAGCCATGGAAGAAGCGCTGTTTCTCACCAAGTTTGCGAGCAAAGTATCGGTTATTCACCGGCGTGATGAGTTGAGAGCCTCAAAAGCGATGCAGAACCGTGCGTTTGCAAATGAGAAAATCGAATTCATCTGGAACTCCGAACTTCAGGAAGTTCTGGGTGAACAGGTTGTGAAAGGCGTAAAAGTGAAAAACAGAAAAACCGGCGAAGAAACTGTACTTGAAGATGTAACCGGTGTTTTTATCGCTATTGGCCATAAGCCCAACACCGACCTTTTCAAGGGTGTACTCACCATGGATGATGTGGGCTATATTCAAACCAAAGGGCAGTCAACCAAAACCGATCTACCGGGTGTGTTTGCCTGTGGCGATGCGATGGATGCTGTGTACAGGCAAGCAGTTACTGCAGCGGGAACAGGTTGCCGCGCCGCTCTGGATGCTGAACGGTTTTTAGCCGATCATGAAAGTGAAGAGGCCATTGCTCAAAGCCATTGGAAGTAGAAGCTAATTGTATAAACCGGGCAGGAATTCTGGAAATTTCTGTCCGGTGTTTTTAGACTATTTTTCCTCTTTTTTACCCACGGTCTTTTCACTCTCTTTTTTTACTTCTTCAGCTTCCTCCTCCTCCTCCTCGTCATCCTGAATCTCGATAATTTCAGCCTCTACTTCATACTCATCTTCTTTCTCTTCGTGGGTCATTTCGCGCTCAACCAGCACGGTTACATCGTTTGCCATGAGAATAATGGTAGTTAAGGCGGTAAGAATGGGTGCATAAATCACAAAGAAGGCAGCACCGGCAGCGCCAATTGTTAGTTGGCTCTCGAACAGTGTTTTCCCGTCCTTGTTTTTAATGTACACCCGGCGCGCGTTTCCTTCACGGATCAGTTTCTTTACCTGCGCGATAATTTCCTCGAGTGTTCCGCTTATTTCCTGAAGAATTGTTTTATCTGATGTTTTCATGGCTGAATTATTTTTAAAAATTTCTGTAAGGAATTGCCTTATTCCTGTTCATACTACGAGAAGACACTAACAAAAGATACGGAATGAACCATGCTTTCGAGAGTTTTTTGTGCCTCAACCATTGGCGTTGATGCAAGATTGATTGAAGTTGAAGTAAACATGAGTGGCGGCGTGCCAAAATATTTTCTGGTTGGCCTGCCCGATCGTGCGGTGAGTGAATCGAAAGACAGAATAGATGCCGCTCTGAAAAATGCCGGTGCACATTTCCCACGCGGAAAAATTACAGTAAACCTTGCACCGGCCGATCTGCCAAAAGAGGGCAGTGCTTTTGATCTTCCCATTGCTGTGAGTCTGCTAGCCGTATCCGGGCAAATTGAGACGGATAAACTTGGAAAATCTCTTATTCTTGGGGAGCTGGCGTTGGATGGTAAACTACGCCCGGTTAAAGGTGTTCTTCCAATGACTGTTGAAGCACGCAACAGAGGTCTGGAATATGTTCTTGTTCCGGAAAAAAATGGAGCCGAAGCAGCAGTGGTTGATGGAATCCGTGTTATTGCGTTTGAAGATTTACAACAGGTGATGGATTGGCTGCATGATGAAAGCACTCTTGATCCCGTTAGTGTAGATCTGAAATCTCTGTTTCAAAAAAACGGGCAGGCTGAAATACTTGATTTTGAAGACGTGCGCGGGCAAGAGAACGTAAAGCGTGCTCTGGAAGTGGCTGCTGCCGGCGGGCACAATGTTATCATGGTGGGCCCGCCCGGTTCGGGAAAAACCATGATGGCTCGTAGAATTCCCACAATTTTGCCACCTCTTACCCTTGATGAAGCACTTGAGACGACAAAAATACATTCCGTTGCCGGACTTGTTGAGCCCGGAAAATCACTGGTAACAAACCGACCATTCAGAAGTCCGCATCACACAGTGTCTGATGTAGCACTGGTAGGTGGCGGAAGCATTCCTATGCCGGGTGAGATTTCCATGGCCCATAATGGTGTACTGTTTCTCGACGAACTTCCGGAGTTCAAACGAAGCGCCCTCGAAGTAATGCGGCAACCTCTCGAAGATGGTTCCGTAAGTATATCAAGGGCGAGAATGAGCGTGAATTATCCAAGCCGAATTATGCTGATAGCATCGATGAACCCTTCACCCACAGGCGACTGGTATGACCCATCAGATGAACACGGTTCTACCAATATTCAGATGCAGCGGTATCTCAGCAAGATAAGCGGACCACTTCTCGACCGGATTGATCTACACATTGATGTGGATAAAGTCAGTTTTGATGAACTTTCAGCAAAAAGTAAAGGGGAGAGCTCAGCTGAGATCCGGGCAAGAGTAATTGAAGCAAGACAAATTCAGGATCGCAGATTTATGGGAATCAGCGGTGTGTATTGCAATGCACAGATGAACACAAAATTGGCTCGTAAAATCTGCAAAATTGATAATGCCGGGGAAACCATGCTGAAGAAAGCGATGAATTCGCTTGGTTTATCAGCTCGTGCTTTCGACAGAATTTTGAAAGTTTCCAGAACCATTGCCGATCTGGATAAAAATGAATCCATTCTGACAAATCATATAGCAGAGGCTATCCAGTATCGCAGCCTCGACAGGGAGGGGTGGTTGGGGTAATCATCAGAACTGAATGGGTTGACCTTGTTTGATAAAAATTAGATGCAAAAAAAATTCCGAGGGACATATTATTTATTCAAAGACTTGGAACAACAACTACAAAAAAGAGATTGACCAGAAAGTGGTCAACAAAAAATAAGACATAAAAAAAGAGAAGTTTCAGATAAAGTATCATCGGAATAGTTCCAAACCATTGGATGATAGGAACAATTTCCGCATGCACGTGTAATAGATAAAAAAGGATCAAATGGACAGCAATTACCAATCATATTATAAAGGCAACTGGATATTCACCCTCCCGTTTATCCTGTTACTGCTCTACCTCTTTTTATAAAACTCAGACCCTTTCAAGCAGCCAGTTTGGAGTGAGTTTTATCAGCCATGCGATGAGCCTCCATCGCCTTGTAACATATGAGTAAGCTTTTCTTTTTTCTATGTCGATAAGCATCTGTTTTACAGCTTTTTCCGTATTGGCCACCCAAAACATCCCCTTTTTCCCTTCCGTCATCTCGCTCTCAACAAAACCGGGTTTACAATCCGTAATGGCAATATCTATGTTTGATGTGTAACAGCGATTTCGGTAGGCTTGCATGAAGGTTGAAATATACGCTTTTGATGCAGCATAGGGTGCGTTTCTTGCTGACCCGAACAGACCCGCAATGGATGATATACCTACGATATGTCCGCGCCCTTCTTTTCTGAAGTATTGAAACGATTCGCCGAATAGCTGTACAAATCCTTTTACGTTTACATCCACAATTGCCTGTTCCATCGATACAATGGAGGAAGCCGTTGCATTGGCAATACCTGCATTCAGCACAATAATATCCATTCCGCTCATTTCATCGATAAGAGCGTGTAATTTTTCCGAGGCGTCCTCAAAATCTGTTACATCCATTTGCCGGAAGTGAAAATGCTCTCCAAGTTCTTCTTTCATGGCAATCAGTCTCTCCTCTCTGCGCCCGGTACCGGCCACAATATACCCTTTACTGATAGCCTGACGGGCCAAAGATGCCCCTATCCCGGAAGTGGCACCAATAATGATCATCCGTTTTTTCACGAAGTCAGGCCCTTAATCTTTTCAGGATTTAACTTGCACAGGCTGCAGCTGCGGGTACTGATATTTGAGCCATTCGTAGCCGCCAAAAAGTACTGCAGAGTAGATTACATTACCCGCAAGTGTATTATGGAAAAACGGAATGGCTGCGGTGTAGCACATGGCTAAACCTTCAAGGGTAAGGGGGTACATTGGGCTGTGAATCCAGACACCAAAGTTACTTACAATATAAAAAATAGCGGATGCCCCAATAGCACCGCCCAGAACCCGGCCAATTGTAACTTTTTTGAGCAAATAGTATCCGAGTAGTACAATCAGTGCAATACTCCCGTAAAGATATATAAAGCCGCTGGTAAGCCATGTGAAACCATCATAGTAGGCAGCGTACATGATATTATTCAGAAGCAGGTCACTTACAAAAAGAGCGATAACCGGTACAAGTAGTGCCCACTTTTTATCGGTAAAATATGCAGCGCCGAAAAGAGCAATGGCACCCAGTGGAGTGAAATTATATGCATGCGGCAAAAGACGTGAAAGTGCAGCAAAAACAATAAATCCGGTAATAATCAGTACAGTTTTTTTCTTCATGAAGTGTAGATCTTTAGGTTTGGAGCGTAAATATAAGGCTTGATGAGCAAAAGTGTGAGCCGGATTTTATAAAAAGAAAAAGCCATACTTCGATCAAAAGCATGGCTTATAAATGATGAGAGAATTGAATTAATTGGATGCGAGCAACTCGAGGTTCAATCGGATATTTACCCGATCGCCTACTACAGCGGTTGCTGCCCAGTCGCCTACACCTACGCCGAAATCAGTTCGCATGAGTTGCGCATCGGCCACAATACCTGCAACCAGTGTGTTATCACGCATGGGGTGCTCCATCACGCCAAGCAGTTCAAATGGCAGTTCAAATTCTTTGGTAACGTCACGGATGGTTAACTCACCGATAGCTACATATTGATTGTCACCTCTGCTTTCAATTGAGTGGCTTACAAAGCGGATAGCAGGCCACTCAGAAGTATTGAAGAAATCTTCTGACCTGAGATGATTATCACGTCTTTGATTTCGTGTGTTTACACTTTCAACCGGAATGGTTACATCAATTCGGCTGGTTTCAAGGTTTTCAGGGTCGAAATGAACTTCAGCTTCGTAGTCATCGAATGACCCGTCAACCGGAGTGAAAAAGTGATTAATTGTAAAATTGATGGCGCTGTGAGATTTGTCGATCTGCCAGGCTGTTGCAGCATCATCGTTATCAGTTGCAAATGCAACATTTAATGATAATAGGATACTTAAAATTGTAACGATTGTTACATGTATGAGTTTTTTCATAATATTTTAAAATTTGAATTAGTTTAACATTGATCAATCTAACAGGTGTAATCTTATCATCGTTCACAAAAGTTTACGTTTTTGATAAAGATTCTAAACTGCCAATATCGAAGTCGGGGAGGGTGGGTAGATAGGGTTATTTGCCAACAAAAAGGGTGGGATTGATTGTAAACCTCCAGGGCCTTTTAGCGTCTTCACCTGCATAATCAACGCCAACTCTCGGTGATGAATTTATATTAGCCGGATTGATGGTAATCCCGCGCTCTTCAATCCAAACGGGTGGCTTTGAAAGATTTGTTTTATTTAGTGATGTGGTTATACCAAGTGCCTTTGTAAGTTTGCCGGGGCCATCAGTTAAATTTGAAATTTTCTTAATTCTTCTTCTCTCTTTAATGATGTCGATTCCATCAAGAGGATAAACAGACCGAATCAAAACGGCATCGGCAAGGCCGTTTACATTCGTTACAACATTAAACAGATGATGGATTCCATAACAGAGATAAATGTAGGCATGCCCGGGATCACCGTACATTACCTCAGTGCGGTTTGTTCGCAGCCCGTTGTTGGCATGGCAGGCTTTGTCGTTTCTGCCGCAATAGGCTTCAGTTTCGATAATTATTCCTGAAGTATAGGAACCATCAATACCGCTGCAAAGAACTTTGCCGAGAAGTTTTCTGCTTACATCAACTACATCGGGATTACTGTAAAAGGTGTAGGGAAGCAGGTTGTTGGAGTTTGGGGTCATTGCTTCAGGAAATGGCAGTATATGGATTTTTTTCTATGGCAGGCGCCTGTTCAAGAAAAACATCCTGGTAGGCACGTGCCAGAACGGATGTGAAAACAAATAAAAATGCTGAGTAGAATGCCCAAAAACTCAATATAATGAGTGCTGCATAACCCTGATAGAAAAACTGATAGGCCGTAAAAGCATATTCAAGGTAAATGCTCACACCATATTTGGCTACCTCAAAAAGCACAGTGTAGGATGCAGCAGCAATGAGAGCAACACGATTGTTTAGCCGCTTTTCGCTAATGTAACGGTAGATGGCAAAAAAGAGCAGAAACGTGAAAAATGTAGGGATAAATCCGGTAAGCCAGTCGGAAAGCCAGGTGAGTTCCAGAACAATTTCTGTGTAAGGAATGGCATATTCATCAAAAGAGAAGAACGACACCAGGGATATTGACATCGTGAAAAAGATGAACACACCTCCCACAATGCCGAATGCAAAGAAGTTATACACAAGCTCCATTGTAGGACTTTTACGATCCTGAATATCAAAAACCTTGAATAATACATGTTTCAGGGTGTGGAAAAGGCCCTGTGAAAAAATCATCAGAATAATGAGACCGGCAATTCCAAAAACCTGCCTTACCCCAACCAGTGGTTCAATAAGTGCTTCGAGGGTAATGGCCCCGGCAATCACATCACCGGATTGCGATTCGAAAGTAAAAGAAGGGAAAAGCTCTCTTCCGTACCGAATCAGTTCGTTAAAAGCCGCTTCTGTAGATAGAACGTAACCGAGTATAGAAATTAAAATGAGAGTGAATGGAATGGCACAAATAAACAGATTGAAAGTTATTGCAGAAGCATTGAAAAAGAGATCTTTTTCACGAAGCAGAGTGAGTACTTTACGCCCGAAAAGTGAGAGGCTATTTAATTCTCTGTTTGCCATACTACTTTGAAAATACCCTGATCTTCCAATAATCCAAAAAAGGGGGGCAATCAAATATGGTTGCCGGTAGTAAAGTCTCACAATATTTTCCTGTTTTAACCATTTGCCGGTAGGGAAAGCTCTTATCAAATAATTATATTGAAGCCATGCAAAAAAGTGAAGAGATAGTGGCCGAAGAAGCGCTGGATGGATCCCGGTTTATGCCAGGGCTTTCGGTTGACTGCGTAATCTTTGGATACCATGAACGAGAGCTCAAAATACTGGTTTCGAAATTTAAGAATACAAGTTATTACTCTTTACCCGGGGGGTTCATCAAAAGAAATGAAGATGCTGATGAGGCCGCGCACAGAGTTCTGTTTGAAAGAACCGGTTTAAGAGATATTTATCTGAACCAGTTCTACACATTCGGGAATACACATCGTGCCAATCCGGAACCCATGAAAAGTGTGATGCTGGCAAATGGTATTGAGTTTAATGGCAACCATTGGATGCTTCAGAGATTTATTTCCATTGGTTACTATGCACTTGTAAACTACACGCGCGCAGAACCCAAGCCTGATTTTTTTTCTGAGAGCTGTTTATGGTATGATATCGACGACGTACCAAAACTGATGCAGGATCACCGATTGATTGTAAAAAAAGCCCTGGAAACCCTCCGAAATAATGTAAACCGAAAATTTATTGGGGTGAATTTGCTTCAGGATCAGTTTACAATGGGTGATATCCAAAAATTGCATGAAACCATACTTGGCGAAAAACTGAACCGAACCGGTTTTCATAGAAAAATGCTGAATTCAGGGTTACTGAAGCGTATTGGAAAAAAGAAGACCGGAGGCTCTCACCGGGCGCCATACCTGTATGTTTTCCATTCTGATGAAGAGTAAATCTGCTAAGCCTTGAATTTTTAAAAAGACTTGAATTGTCCGCTATGAGTAAAAAAAAGCAGACACCGCTGATGCGGCAATATTTTGATATAAAAGAGAAACACCCCGGCACTATTTTGCTGTTTCGGGTGGGAGACTTTTATGAAACCTTCTCTGATGATGCCATTTTAATAAGCAGTGAGCTTGGCATTACCCTCACAAAACGAAATAACGGCGGCGATCAAACTCCCCTGGCAGGCTTTCCCTATCATTCGCTTGATACTTACTTGCCGAAATTGGTTAAGCGAGGTTTCAGAGTAGCAATTTGCGAACAGACGGAAAACCCTGAAGAAGCCAAAAAAGCGGGGAAGAAAATTGTAAACCGTGAGGTTACGGAGATCACCACCCCTGGTGTTACCATGTCCGATAAGCTGCTTGAGCACAAACGGAATAACTACATAGCATCGATTTTTTGGGCCGGCGGTACAGCGGGTATTGCATTTTCTGATATATCAACCGGTGAGTTTGCTCTAAGTCAGATCTCGAAAACTGGGTCAGATTCCCTGTTACAGGCTTTGCAGCCATCGGAAATTCTGCTTCAAAAAAAGTTCAAAAACAATCTTCCTGATTACCTCTCAGCCTACAATATTACATTTATAGATGATTGGGTGTATGAAGGAGATTATGGGTATAAACTTCTTACAGGGCATTTTAAAACGCACTCCCTGAAAGGATTTGGTGTTGAAGAGCTTGAAATTGCACATTTCGCGGCGGGTACCCTGCTTCACTATATGCAGGAGACACAAAAATCATCTTTGGCACATCTGCGAAGGCTTTATGCATATGAAAGTACGGATTATATGGCGCTGGACGGATCTACAAAACGCAATCTTGAGCTTACAGCATCGATGCAGGAGGGTGGCACGGAGGGTACACTTGTTTCGATTATGGATGATACGGTAACCGCGATGGGTGGCCGATTGCTCAGGAAATGGATTATGAGACCGCTCAAAAAAGTGAAACAAATTGAAGAACGGCTAAACGCGGTGAATTGGCTGTTTCACCATCACGACAGAAGGAATGAACTTCGCGAGGAGATGGACCAGATCGGGGATATTGAAAGGTTGATCAGCCGGATCAGTGTGGGTCGAACCAACGCAAGAGACTTGAAACAATTACAGCTCTCTCTCGCTCAAATTCCGCGGGTGAAAATTCAGCTGAATTCTGCAGAAAGTCATCTCATTGCTTCGCTGAACGATCATCTGAAATTACTGCTCGATCTGCAGGAGCGTATTTCAACCGCCTTGGTTGAAGAGCCACCGGCTTCAATTCGGGACGGTGGTATGTTCGCCGACGGTTTCAGCAAGGATCTGGATGAACTTCGCGAAATTGCCCGTAATGGAAAGAAGTATATTGCGCGGATAAAAGATCAGCTGGCAAAAGAATCGGGCATACCATCGCTCAAAATCGGGTACAATAAAGTGTTTGGTTACTATATCGAAGTAACCAATACCCACAAAAATAAAGTGCCTGAACACTTCATCAGAAAACAAACCCTGGTTAATTCAGAGAGATATATCACGCCGGAACTTAAAGAGGTGGAGGAGAAAGTTCTATCAGCTGAGGATAAAAGTAAGATGCTGGAAGGAGAACTTTTTGAAGAACTTAGGCTGTACGTGGCAGAGTTTGCGGATGATGTGCAGCAAATAGCCAAGGCACTTGCCGAGCTCGACTGCATACAGAGCTTTGCCGAAGTAGCCTTCCGGAATAACTATGTTCGCCCTGAGATTAATACGGGAGATATCATTGATGTGAAAAAAGGGCGCCATCCCGTAGTGGAAAAAACCCTTGCTGCCGGTGAACCATTTATCCCGAATGATATCTACCTGGATAACAGTGAGCACCAGATATTGATCATCACCGGGCCTAACATGGCTGGAAAGAGTATCATATTAAGGCAGACCGGCCTGCTTGTGTTGATGGCTCAGCTCGGGTCCTTTGTTCCGGCAGAGAAGGCTACTATTGGCATGGTGGATAAAATTTTCACCCGTGTGGGTGCCTCCGATAATCTGGCTGCCGGTGAAAGTACCTTCCTGGTTGAGATGAACGAGGCGGCAAACATTCTAAACAATGCCACTCCAAAGTCGCTTATACTGCTCGATGAAGTGGGGCGGGGTACTAGTACTTTCGATGGTTTAAGTATTGCCTGGGCACTTTCCGAATACCTGCACAATCAGCCTGAAGTTGCTGCTAAAACACTTTTTGCCACACACTATCACGAGCTGAATGAGCTTGAAAGCCGGTACGATCGCATCAAAAACTTTAACGTGCAGGTAAAAGAGCACGGTGGCAAAGTGATTTTCTTGCGTAAAATGGTTCGTGGAGGAGCCGATCACAGTTACGGCATTCAGGTAGCCAACATGGCGGGACTTCCTCAGGTTGTAATAAACCGGGCGAAGGAGATTTTAGCCAACCTGGAAAGCCACACGCTGGATGTAAGCCATGAAGGCAACGGAGCTATTCAACAATCAGCATCAAAAAAAGAGGCTGCAAAAAAATCGATGCAACAAATTGAAAGCCAGCACCAGCTGCCTCAGATGACTCTTTTTGATACCCACATCGACCCAAACGTAGAAACAGTTCTGAATAAGCTGGAAGCGTGCGATCCCGAACGAATGACCCCGATAGAAGCCCTTCTGCTGATGAGTGAACTGAAAAGACTTTTAAAAAACTAACTTAATAACACATTTTGGTACAGAGTTCTGTAATTGAAAAGTCTGCTATTTTAGTAAAACTTTGAAATCTGATATTGCAGTAATAGTTTTAGTTAGGTAAACTAATTTGATGCTCAGCTTGTAAAAGAGCATTTTAAGGGGATAATTCTACACTTAATGCTAAACAGTTAATCAAAACACCATCATTATGAAACAATCTCGTCGTTCTTTTTTAAAAACATCAGGAGCCTTGGCCTCCGGCCTTGCTTTGGGAAGCATACCATTTTTAAAATCATGCGCTCCTGCACGTGATGAATACAACCCATTTGGAGTACAGCTTTATACTCTGCGCCATGTTATTGGTGATGACCCTGAAGGTGTAATCAGACAGGTTGCCGATTTCGGATACAAACAAATTGAGAGTTATGAAGGGCAGCTCGGAATTTTTTGGGGAATGGGAAATACAGCGTTCAAGAGTTTTCTGGATGATCTTGGCTTAACCATGGTATCAACTCATGCCAATGTATTTCAGGACTACGAGCGCAAAGTAGAACAGCTCGCCGAAATTGGTGTTCCATACATTGTTTGCCCGTGGATAGGCCCGCAAGAGTCGATAGATGCATACAAAGAGATGGCAGAAAACTTCAACAGATTTGGTGAAATAGCCAATAATGCAGGTGTTAAATTTGCCTACCATAACCACGCATACACATTCGAGGAGCTGGAAGGTGAAATCCCTCAGGAAGTTCTGATGGATGAAACAGATCCAAACCTTGTGGAATACCAGGTAGATATCTATTGGGTAGTTGCCGCGCAACACGATCCTGTTGAGTGGATGAGAAGATACCCAAACAGATTTACTTCGTGCCACATAAAAGATCTTGCAACCGTGAATGGTGAAACGGAATCCGTTACACTCGGAACCGGAACCATCGATTTCCAGACTGTTCTTTCAGAAGCGAAAGAGTATGGAATGAAATATCTGTTGGTTGAGCAGGAAGCCTATGAAGGCACAACTCCGATTGACGCTGTTCGTGATAATGCTGAATTCATGAGAAGTCTCGACGTTATCAGAAGAAGCTGATACTTCAGGCCGTACTTTATCAATACATTGATGAACCTGTGAGAAACCCGCAGCTAAGCGGTGCCTCACAGGTTTTTTTTTGACCTGATAGTACGTGTTTGGGTTTTCTAAACCGGCTAACTACCTTTTCAACTATGCAGCACTCAGCTAAACATATTGCGGATCGTATTCGCCTGATGATCTCTACAAAACAGTTTCAGGTAGGTGAACAGTTACCTTCTACAAGAGAACTTGGTAAGCAGCTTGGAGCAAGTTTTCACACGGTGCGAAAAGCGTATCATCAGCTTGCCGATGAGGGAATGATTGAGAGCGAGCAGGGCCGGGGTTTTATTGTAAAGCGCCAACGTTCCGCACTCGATAAGACCGAGCGACTTGAGCTGGGAGCAGATAAAATGCAGCAGCTGATTGAAGAGCTCATCGGTTTTGGCCTCGATGAAGCCGAGATCGAAGCGATATTTGAAGAGCAGATCAACTTTATGGAGTGGCCGGATCGTATTCAAAGCATTGCAACAATTGGTGAAACGGTTGAGCTGGCAAAGATTTTATCCGATTCAATAAAAAATCAGATTGGTGTAAAAAGTTCTACACTAAAAGCGGGTGATTATGATGCCGCTGTAAATTATGAAGCTCTTTTTGTACCCATCCACCTCGTGAATGAATTTCGAAACCTGAGTGACTCTATCCGCATTATGCCCGTGGTGTTTCACTACGATGCTGATGTGCTCTTATCTATAATGGATCGCGCCGGGATTGAAGCTATCGGCCTGGTAACCGCAGAAGAAGATTCCATCCCGAAAATCATCAACGAGCTGAAATCGCTCATGAAATTTGAAGGAGCTTTTGTAGCCGGTGCTACTTACGGAAAATCACTGCCTCTCTTTGTTCGAAACACAGATTTAATTGTGTACACCCCCGCAAGTGCCCGTCTTGTGGAAGCAAAAATTCCTGAAAAGAATCGTATCAAGCTGGAGTATATCATTTCAGAAAAAAGTGCCGGTATGATACGCTCGGAGCTTTGGGATCAGTAGTGTGAGTTGTGAAATCTGAGACGGCAAGTAAGAGACGTGAAACAATCTGGTAGCAAACAACCTGACTGTGCGCCGGATAGCTTCGAATTGTTTATGAATTTAGCCTCCTAAACCCAGTACTAAGGAGCCCATTTCCCGTTTCACGTTTGCCGATTTCCCTTTACCTTAAATCGATATGAAATCCATCAAAAAACTACTTCATCAGGCAGCCGTTGCACTCGAATCGGAAATAGAAACGGTTCGGGAAAAACCATCAACAGAAATTCTCTTCAATGGTGTAAAAACAAACACGGCACCATCCGATGCTTTCGACTATAAATTTGAATGCCATCAACCCTCTATACGGTTTGCGGAGGAGATTAAAGCAACATTCGGGGAAAAATCTTATACAATACATACCGTTTCATTCGAAGATAATGAAGTGGTGTTACGCTTTCCTGAAGATGCCGGCAGATCCATTTCCAATATTCGGTTAGAATGGGAGAATGATTTTGTACTGAAACGAACACTATCTGAAATTATAAAACTCCAGGATCTGGATGATGGCGTTGAGCAGAGACTGGAGCGACTTTTTAAACCATCGGATGCGGGTATTCCTTTTGATGACAGCATAACGGAAGACGGCATGCGGAATGAAGCCCAGAAAGATGCGATTGGAAAGGCTATGATTCGCCGTACGTTGTTTGTTTGGGGACCGCCCGGAACAGGAAAAACGGATACACTGGGGTACATTATAGCCAACTATCTGAAAAGCGGGAAGAAAGTGCTCTTTGCCTCCAATACAAATCGAGCCGTTGATGTAGGTTTACTGAGTGCGCTCCATGCCATGAGTATGATTGGCGTAACCGTGAAACCGGAAAAAGTGAGCCGTTTTGGAGATGCCGCCCTGAAAAGTGATCTGCTGGAAATTCATAGTTTTGATGCACAGATTGAGGCAACCATCCAAAAACAGAAAGAGGATGCCGGAGAGTGGATCGATCTGCTGAGCCGGCGCGAACAAGCCCTGAGAGCGGTTGAAAAACGTCTGAAAAACGGAAAGCAGCCCACAAGTAACCAGGAACTTGAATTGAAACTGATTGATCAGAAAATTAAAGATGCAGGCGGTCTGGAAATTTTGGAAGAACGCCTGGAGGAGTTGAGCCATATAAATGAGAGAAAAGAGCTATGGAAAAAACAGCTTGTAGCTACCACGCTCGCAAAAGTTTGCACATCCGACCTTTTCCACGACCTTGATTTTGACGCGGTTGTAGTTGATGAAAGCTCAATGGCAAATCTGCCATACCTGATGGTTTTGGCTGCTCATGCAAAGTGGCATATGGTTGTTGTAGGAGACCCCATGCAGCTGCCGCCAATTGCATTAACAAGTGAGCCAAAGGCACGGGAATTTCTGGAAAAAGATATTTTCACGACAGTTTCCGGCGCAGAAACGGGGGAAGACCTCTTCTCCTGGCACGATGATAATCCTGGTTTTACCTCTTTTTTTGATACACAGTATCGCCTGGAATCTTCCCTGGCAGATGTAATCAGTACAGTATTTTATGAGGGTCGCCTTAAAACAGGTAAAATTTCGGTTCAATCCGCAGAACTGAATCTGAACGACCGAGCCTTCCATCTGGTGAATACATCGAAATACGGCCCGTATTTGCAGCAAAAAGAGGGTGAACGAGGGTTCAAGCCGATTAACATTGTTCACCAGGAAGTTATAGAAAGGCTGCTCAAAAACATGAGTGGTCGCGGTATTTTGATGGATCAGGTTGGCGTAATTGTTCCCTTCAGAAGCGTTGTGTACGATCTTCGAAACCGACTGTATGATGCCGGAATACGAAATGTAGAGGTGGGCACCATCCACACATTCCAGGGGCGCGAAAAAGATTATATCATTTTTGATACCGTAATGAGTGGCGAGCAGCAGCACGGCAGAATTCGGCACTATTCGGTACGCCCGCTTGATGAAGAGAAAAACGGGCTGAGTGTACCCAGGCTATTAAATGTGGCTTTTTCCAGAAGCAAGCGAGAGTTGGTGGTAATTGCGGATATGGATCACATAAGAAAGGTGTACGGTAAAAAATTTCTTGGCAGGCTGTTGAAAAGAATTGGAGAATAGGCCAAAATTTTTGAGCTTTTTTACCTGTAATTTGCTATCTATCCCATCAATAATCAGCAAATTATAAAAGATGGACGGAGAAACACTTACGTGGATATTTTTGGCCGGCGGTCTCATTTTAATGCTGCTTGAATTCGCCCTGCCCGGAGGTATTGCCTTTTTTCTTGGCATTAGCGGCGTTAGCATTGGAATTCTGCGTTTTTTCGGCTTGCTGGGGGATCCCGTGTGGGCTATTACGGCCTGGCTTCTTACATCGATCGGGCTAACCATTGCCATCAGACCATTCATCAAAAAATATTTCAAATCAGAAACCTTCACTAAAATTGCTGATGAAGATTATGAAGCAATGGATCAGGTTGCAGTTGTTGTGAGCGATCTGAACGAAAACGATAACAGCGGACGAATCCGCTTTGATGGCGCCACCTGGAATGCGCGTTCTATGAAAGGGCGCGTAACAGCCGGCCGGCAGGTAGCAATCCGATATCGGGAAAACACAACTTGGGTGGTTGAAGCTATTGATGCTTACGAGCCCATGGACGATTCAATCAAACAAAAGGAGAAAAACTGACCATGTGGACAGGACTGCTAATTTTTATTGTATTTCTATATTTTATTCTCACCCGCCTTTTTATAATCGTTGAGATGCGGGAAGAGGTTATACAGGAACGGCTCGGAAAGTATAAAAAAACTCTGAAGCCGGGATTTCATTTTCTCATTCCATTTGTTGACCGCGCAGCCTATCACCAGGAGATGCGGGAGCAGGTAATTGACGTACCTAGTCAAACCTGTATCACCAAAGACAACATCGAGGTTTGGGTAGACGGTATAGCTTACCTGAAAGTGATGGACTCCTACAAGGCGAGTTACGGTATTTCCAATTACAAAGCGGCCGCCATCAATCTGGCACAGACCACAATGCGTAGTGAAATTGGTAAAATCACCCTGGATGATACATTCTCCGAACGCGATGCAATGAACGAAAACATTGTCCGTGAAATTGACAAGGCTGCCGATCCGTGGGGGGTTAAAGTTCTTCGATATGAAATA
>SLGA01000299.1 GCA_007123985.1 Balneolaceae bacterium
CACCCGGTAATAAACATAAGTGGCTTGCCAAAACTAAACACGAAACTTTATCTGATTTCTATTTTAAAGTGAGTGATCGTAGAACATTTACAGATAAAATTTTAAAACTAAACCCTGAAAATTATTATACATTCGGATTTGTAAGAAATCCCTGGGATAGAATTCTGTCGTTATATCAATATTTGAAATTTAAAAAACCAATTAAGGAAATAGAGACTATAGATTCGTTTCAAGATTTTTTATTTCAAGCAAAGGATGGTGTTGATTGGATTAAGAATCTATCAACGATGAGACCTCAGGCAGATTACTTTACTTTTGATAATGGAAGTATCTTAATAAACTTTCTTGGGCATTACGAATATTTACAAGAAGATTTATCAAAAATTTCAAAAGAAATAGGACTCTCAATCAATATTAAGCATCTAAATAAGTCAAAAAATTCACACCTTGACTATAGAAACATCTATGAAACACAAATGGTGGATATTGTTAAAGATTTGTTTATGGATGATGTAAATCTCTTTTCTTATGAATTCGAAAAACCATACCCTAATAACAGAATTAGTGGACAATTCTCCAGATAATAACATTACAGTTCTATTTTAATTCGTTGTACTCAAATATATCGTAGAAGGTAAAAATATTTTACTGAAACTTACTGTTGAACTTTTATTAGTATGGCACTCAACCAATCCGATTTTTATCACAAACCACTTTTCTCCGGTTAGAGCATTTAAAATCTTATAACCATTTATGCTAGTGATATGAAAAAGCGGAGAAGATTACACCTTCCAGAAATCCTACATAATTTCAAAATCATAAAATAAATAATGGCAAATGAAGTGCAGTTTTATCACCATAATAAAAAAAATTTTAATATTGGTGACTATTTATGTACACCTTCACATTACTTTAATTTCAAGTATTTCGAACCTGATTTATCAAATAAACCAAGCGCATTATTTGTAGGGGGGGGGACATATAATAAAAGTTTTGGGACTGATAATATAAATGATTACAATTTTCCAGTAAATATTGGTTGGGGCTTGGGTATTACGATAAACAACAAAAATACACAAGACCTAAAAAAAATTCGAGAAACCATTTCTAAAGCACTTAATATCTATGATATATGTTCAACAAGGGATAAGGAAATCTCTGAAATGTTTGAAAACTTGTATTTTGTACCCTGTGTAAGTGTAATGAATAATATTGTTGAGGTTCAAACAGGAACAAAGACCGGAATCTTTTTAAATGATGACAAAAAACGAACAAGTATTGATACTATAAATAAATTCAGATATCAAAATAGTAGAGATATCGTGTTCAGTACAAATGCTGTAAATGAAATTGAATTTAGATATTTATTTGGTCAAACAAATAAAATTATAACTAATTCATATCATGTATCTTATTGGGGATTACTGTCTGGACGTAGTGTTGCAATTATCGGTTATTCGTCAAAATTCGAAAGCCTTATGAAATTATTCAATCTCAACAAAGAAAGACTTCTAACATATAAGAAAAATAATTTAAACCTAATTGACCAACACATTGAATTAGCTTTAAATAATAATGATTATTTTCAAAATATAGTTGATCCAAAAAAATACATTTCTGAATTCAGAAAAATAAATATCAAATATGCTGATACATTGGTAGAACGCAAATTATTCTCAGAATTTGAAATTATCCAACAAGATGATAATTCTTTGTATAAGCGGTCTATGGAAGTTCATGATCATTATGAATTAATGAATAGTAATTTTAGAAAAGTTGAGAATTCTGATTATTTAAGTACCAAGAAAAAGGTTAAAAAAATCTATAAAAAAATTAAGAGGAAGTTTTCTTAAGACGACAAATTAAAAGTGTTTATACATCATTAAAGTTATTAAATAAAACTTCATTTCGATGCTTTTCAAGGTCTATGTTAAAAAATGATGGACAGTTCGGTATTTCTTTAAATGTGATAGTTCTATTTTTGTCGTTAGTGATATTATTTTTCCAGTCTCTTAAAAATCTGAAACAATTGAATTCTGGGTGCCAGGCAGCAATTATATCTATTTTTCCATCTGCGATAACATCGATATTGACAAGCGCTGTAGAACTTGGAGACACACACATCTTAGGAATTTGGTGATAAGTTGAGACTTTGGCTTCTACTGTAAGTAATCGGTCGTCATATCTACATCCAAGACGATTTGTGATAACAGAGATTTCATAATCCGATTCTCTAACAGGATTAGGAATGTATAATAATAGATCTTTATCTATTTTTAACTCATCAATTACTCTCTCAATATAGTCGATGTATGTATCTATGGATATGTACTCTTTAAATTTATAAAAAGGTGAACTTATAAAGATTACCTGGTTACCTTTTTCTTTTGTGCTAATCAAGTGCTTTTTATACAACTGTTCATTTCTGATTAGCTTGTGATTCGTTTTAGCAGATTCTGAATACACTGTAAAAAGTGCAACTTTATTTCTTTCAACTATCTTTAACCCGGTTAATTTCAGCATCAATTTCTTAAATCTTGAGCTATAGTAGGTATATCGAAAATCTATATAACCTGAGGACCTTATTTTATCTAATGTCTGACCTGAATCCATTAAGAATACTTCTTCCGGTTTGAATCGAGCTGCTAAATGCTCCTGTGTATTTCTGTGCCCCGAAAAAACAGTATCGATTTTACCAATCCTTTTTGCAAGTAGGTTTAACCTTAATGTGTCAATTCTGTTAAACAAATACTCACTAATTGTATGAACAAAATTCAAAATTGGATATCTCTTTTTCTTAGATTTAAGTTTCTTTGAATCATAATTACTAAATGATTTAAACCAGATGGTATTTTCCCACTTTTTTTCATCAATAGATTCATTAAGCGTATTAATAACATTTGCAGGGTCACCAAATGGTATAATGATAAAGAGTAAAGATCCCTTTTTTTTCTTTTGGAAGGTGAACCAGGCTTCCTCTGCGTTCATATAGGTTTTGTGATCTTTAACAATAAATGCTGCTCTTTTCATATTTAAGATTAAATAAATAAAAATTAATATCTTTCTGGTATAAATGTCTAAATAAATATAATCATAGAGTGATGGAGTCAAGAATGATAAACGTAGCAATTTTTAATGATACTAACACGCAAACAACCAATCATTATGGTTGCTCATTGGTAATGTTTAATCTGGTTTGCAAACTTAAGAAGTACAATTTAAACCCAACTTTTTTTTGGCCGGTCGGGGAAGATTGGCGAAAAAATAAACAGCTAATTAAAGATAGATGTAAATTCTCGGCAATTATTGTTAATGGGGAGGGATCAATACATCACAATACAGAAAGTGATAAAGCAAACTATTTGGCTGAAATAGCATGTTATGCAAAATCTGAGTTGAAAATACCGGCATACTTGATCAATAGCACAATTTATCAGAATACACCTCGCCTGTATGATAAACTTCGAGACTTCGAAAAAATTTATGTGAGGGAATCAAGTACTTTTAATTCATTGAAAGATCATAGAATTGAAGCAGAAATTGTACCTGATCTAACGTTTGCTTCTGATATACAGGGGAATAAAATAATAGATGAAGTAAATCCCTATTTAATTACAGATAGTACATTTAATAACTTACGTAGTTCATTACAAAGTTTAAGTGATGAAATAGGGTGGGAGTATGAAAGCATGAAAGTGAAAAATGAACACTATCTCCAAACATTTCTAAAAAGACTTCAAAAATCTGCCAATAAAAAAAACTTTAAAATGTTCTCCAGATTTTTTTCTTTTCTGCCAAATATATCAAGATATTTCCATTCTAAAGCTAAATATTTTAATAAGCCGTATGCGACAGATTATAAAAGAATAGTTGACCATGACCTTTTTATACATAAAATTAAATCTAAAAAGTTTGTCTTAACAGGCCGCTTTCATACTGTAACTCTCTGTATTAAAACCGGTACTCCCTTTGTTGCAATAGAATCGAACACACCAAAAATATCATCGTTACTTTATGACGTATTTGGCTCAAGTAATAGATTGATACATGAGAGTGAATTAGAGAGATTTGGGAGTGCTTTTCCAAGTAAATACCAGAAATTTAACAATGTCGAAATTGAAGCAATTCAGAAATATAACTCAGAAGCATTAATGAAAATCGACCAAATGTTTGAAACTATTGCGAAACACATTGAAGATGTAACGAAGAATTAATGAACGATAAAGTAGTAATTACTGGCATCAGAGGTTTTGTTGGGCAAAATCTGAAAAGCTATTTATGCAAAAACTCTAATTTTGACTTGTTCGGTGCATCGAGAAATAAATCTGCCTTATTTGAGCTTAAAAGTGGATTGACAAATATCTGCTCTTATGATGAAATCTATAAAGGTTTTTTCAATTTTGATTCGTATGTGCATCTTGCGGGAAAAGTAATAAGCACGTCAAATAAAGGTGACGAAAGTGAATTTTTTAAAATAAATTTTGAACAAACTAAAAACATATTTAACAGATTTGTAAGTGATAAAAAATCTAAGAAATTTATATTTATCAGTACAATACATGTTGTGGCTGAAAATCCTCAGAGGGTAATTGATGAATCTTTCAATCCCAAACCATACACAGAGTATGGTAAATCAAAATACATGGCAGAAAAGTATATAGAAGCAAACTGCCCGCCAGAAAAAAAATATTATATACTCAGACCTACCATGATACACGGTCCCGGAAATCAGGGCAATTTAAATCTCTTATATGGGTTGATAAGCAGAGGGTTACCTTACCCAGTAGGTGCAGTTGATAACCAACGATCGTTTGTGTCAATAGAAAATTTATGTTTCATAATTCAAAAAATTATAGAAAAAGAAATTGAATCAGGTCTTTATAATGTTTCTGATGAC
>SLGA01000203.1 GCA_007123985.1 Balneolaceae bacterium
AAAACCTGGAAGTGGACCGTATTGACCCGCACGCTGAAAAAAAAGCATACATCGAAAAAGTGCTGAAGCAGAAAGGCAATAACAAAACAGAAGAAGAGCTAAAGCTTCTGAAGGAAGATCTTGAGTCGCCATGTACCGAAGAAGTTGCAGTATTTCAGGCATTTTCAAAAGCCATCCATATGGCGAAGCGTAAATTTGTGGTTATGGATACCGCGCCAACCGGTCACACCCTGCTACTGCTCGATACAACCGGAAGTTATCACCGTGATGTGCTGCGAAATACAACCATAGATACCGACAAGCTGAAAACACCATACATGTATCTGCAAAATCCCGATTATGCAAAACTGATTATCGTTGCACTGCCTGAAACAACCCCCATTACGGAAGCCGCTAAACTTCAGCATGATTTAAGACGATCGGGGATTGAACCCTATGCATGGGTGGCTAACCAGAGTATGTCGGCCACGGTTATGAATGACCCTCTTCTTAAGCAGCGGGCTGCCGCAGAGATTCCACTGCTTGAACGAATGGAAAAAGAGCATGCAAAAAAGCTCTACGCCATTCCCTGGATTGCGGAAGATCGTATATTGGAGGAGTTGGTTTTATCACCAAGAAAAAAATCGGAAAAAATGGTATGAGTATTTCATTCAATCATGCACTTGTTGCACTGGACCTATCGGAAGCGAGTGATCTAATTGTTGACAGTTTATCAACATTCAAAAAGTTTGGCACTACAACATTCACGCTATTTACCTCCGTAAATGTGTCTTACCCGGGTGGCTTGAGTTCGAACAAAAACGAAGAGATTCAAAATAAACTTGATGTTTACAAATTACTCTTGGAAACAGACGGTTTTCACGTTAAGACTGAAATCGGGGTTAAAATTAATGCCTACACTCCGGCTCAAATTCTTGAGGCAGCGCATAACCATAATGCCGACTTTGTCATCATTGCGAACAGAGGGTACAACAAGTTCAGAGAGCTCATGCTTGGAAGTACAGCAACTGAACTTCTCCAGCGATCTGATTTGCCCGTTTTTCTGATGAAACTTTCTGTTTCAGATGAATCTGATATGAGTGACCGACGCCTGGCAACAATGAGAGCAGGCAGAAAATCACTTGAAAAAATTCTCTTCCCCACAGATTTCTCTACTACATCCGACAGGGCCTTTGAAGTGGTTAAACTGCTTGGTGATAAATCTAATAGAATTGATATTCTGCATGTTCAGGCTACGGGAAGAACCGGCATGAATGACCCGAAAATGCTCGAACAGTTCGACCGAACAGATACCGAACGCCTTAGAGAACTAAAATCAGATCTGGAAGAGGTAACAAATGCCAACGTTAATCTTAAGATCCGGTACGGATCGGCAGTCACACAAATTCTTGAACATGCCGATGCTGCAGAAATAACTCTTATCATTATGGGCAGCCAGGGACGTGGATACGTGGATGAACTATTCATGGGCGGTGTTTGTCATCAGGTTATTCGAAAATCTAAAACTCCTGTTTTAACCATACCCGCGAAAAGAAATTAAACGAATGTTTCATCATACAATTTTTTCCCTGGGAGGTGAAACACTCTTAGTATCCACCCGGCCACTGAACCGGAATATCCATCAAACTCTTGGGGACTCTGCCCTCTCCAGACCTGAAGATTCCACTACGAAGCACAGAACAGTAGTTGGTTGTTTTACTCAATTCAATACATAATTTTTCTAACTACCAGAAAACATGGCGTTAACTATTATTGCAACACTCATATTCCTGGTTACGCTTACGCTTGTAATCTGGCAGCCCAAGGGGTTATCCATTGGTTGGTCGGCCACAATAGGGGCAACGCTGGCACTCATCGCAGGTGTAGTAAGTTTTCAGGATGTAATAATTGTTACCGAGATTGTCTGGAATGCAACGCTTACATTTGTGGCCATAATTATTATCTCGCTCATTCTTGATGAGATTGGTTTTTTTGAATGGTCTGCGCTGCACATGGCACGATTTGCCAACGGAGACGGCCTTAAAATGTTTGTTTTCATTACCCTTCTTGGTGCTGTTGTTGCGGCATTTTTTGCAAATGATGGCGCAGCACTGATCTTAACGCCTATCGTACTGGCTATGGTCAGAGCTCTGAAATTTAAAGATCGCATGATATTGCCGTTTGTTATGGCCAGTGGTTTTATTGCTGATACAGCGTCCTCTCCTCTCATTGTAAGTAACCTGGTAAACATCGTTTCAGCTGATTTTTTTGGAATCGGGTTCGTCGAATATGCCAGCAGAATGATTGTACCAAACTTCTTTGCTATAAGTGCAAGTTTGGTAGTTCTTTACCTGGTTTACAGAAAAGATATACCCCGAACCTACTCCCTTGATGATGTTAAAGAGCCACGCTCCGCCATTCGGGATGAAAAAATGTTCCGGATGTCATGGGTTATACTTACCGTTCTTTTGATCGGTTATTTTGTAGCTGAATTTATACATATACCTGTCTCATTCGTCGCAGGTACAATTGCCATTTTCTTTAGTATTATGGGTATGAACAGTACAGCCGTTGATACCCGAAAAGTCTTGAAAACTGCTCCCTGGGCCATCGTGATTTTTTCAATCGGGATGTATGTTGTTGTGTATGGATTGCAAAATGTAGGCCTTACGGATCTGCTTGCCGGTGTAATACAAAGCGGTGCAGATCGGGGCTTATTTGCCGGTACAATGCTGATGGGTTTTCTTGCGGCATTTCTTTCATCTGTGATGAATAACATGCCCACCGTTATGATCGATGCATTAGCGATTCAGGCTACAGATACCTCCGGTTTAATGCGAGAAGCTTTGATTTATGCCAATGTAATCGGTTCTGATTTAGGCCCGAAGATTACTCCAATCGGATCTCTTGCAACCCTGCTCTGGCTGCATGTTCTATCAACAAAAGGAGTGAAAATTACATGGGGGTATTACTTTAAAGTAGGAATCATACTCACCATACCCACACTTTTCTTTACACTTTTGGGATTGTATTTATGGCTGCTGATTATAGGATAGTTACAATTAATTAATCATCTGCTGCTGTTTCTGCCGGTGAAAAATCGGGTAGTATATCCATTATGGCAAAATAGAGCCTTGATGCACACTGTTGTGTATTATCCAGGATGATAACCGTATATCCATTATCAGGAAAATAAGACACTTGCGCGGTGTATCCATGAATCTCACCCATGTGAAGATAGGTGGTATGCCTGTCACCCTGTATTACCTGGTACCCAATAAAAACTCCGTAGCCATAATCAGCCATGTGCCGGGTGGTCATAACGTCCAAAATTTCCTCACTCAGTATGCTTTTATCATGATAAAGCTTCTGCACAAACTTATGTAGATCGGCAGCTGAAGAGTACATCATACCGGCAGAATAACATACACTTGGGTGAATGGCGGGTGCTGTTTCTATTCCATTAGAATTTCTTATGTACCCATTTGCATAATTTGAAATCACGGCGCCGGGTGTTACGAAACCAGTTTGATGCAAACCTGCTGGATCTAAAATATATTTCTGCATGGCTTCCTGATAAGACAAACCTGTAACCCTCTCAATGATCAACCCGAGCAAATAATATTCTGAGTTACCGTAATCCCAGTCGGAGCCCGGTTCAAATTTCAGATCCAAATTCTTGAAACATTCAGGAAAAGTGTTTACATCATGGCTCAGATATGCATCGATTTCAAGAAAACCGGGTAAACTTAAATAATCAGGTATACCTGCTGACTGGACCAGTAAATGCTCTATTGTAATTCTGTGACCGCTCTTATGCGGATAATCGGGAAGGTGATCGATAATAACGTCATCAAAAGAAATTTCACCTTCCTCTATCAATTTCAAGATAAGAGTGGCAGTATATGTTTTTGTGATGGATGCAATCCGGAATCTGGACTCTGTGGATTGCGGAATTTGCCATTCAAAATTGGCCATTCCATAACTGCCGCTGTAGAGTATAGTGTTCTCTTTAGCTAATAGAACTACACCATTAAAACGATCATTAGCATGAAACTCACGGACAATTTCATCCAGTGCTAATACATCATCATTTTTATCATGGAAGAATGTGGTTCCGGATGAAATAAATAGTGCTAAAACAAGCAAATTGCCGAATAAAATAGCCATGGCTTTTGGTTTAAAATTTCAAAACCTATGCCTCATCTCTACTTGATTGCAAATAACCTTTCCATAGTAAATCTACGATTAATTGGAGCCAGACTCAATCAATTTGGTATAGAAGGTATATAAAAGCCGAAAATCTGTTTCCGGCTTTAAAAATCAGGATTTGTTCGTACCGCTATCGACGATTGATATCTATATAATCACGTTTATTCTCACCAATATAGATTTGTCTTGGCCGGGTAATTGGTTGCTTTTCTTCGATCATCTCTTTCCAGTTTGCAATCCATCCGGGAAGTCGCCCAAGTGCAAACATCACCGTGAACATATCAACCGGTATTCCCATAGCTCTGTAGAGTAATCCTGAATAATAGTCCACATTCGGATATAATTTCTTATCAATAAAATATGGATCATTCAGTGCAGCATACTCAAGCTCTTTTGCGATATCAAGCAAGGGATCGTCAACTTTCAGATCATCCAGAACTTCGTCTGCGGCTTTTTTTATGATTGTTGCCCGCGGATCAAAGTTTTTATAAACCCTGTGGCCAAATCCCATTAGTCTCTGTCCGGACTCTTTATCCTTAAATCGCGCGATCCACTTATCAATATTCTCTTTGCTTGCACCTCCATCATCATATATCTGCTGAAGCATTTCAACCACTGCCTGGTTTGCCCCACCATGGAGCGGCCCCCAAAGTGCCATAATTCCTGCGGAAATTGAGGCATATAAACTGGCTTGTGAAGAT
>SLGA01000124.1 GCA_007123985.1 Balneolaceae bacterium
CCGGATTGGTTCTGATGCGTTCAAGATTTGCTTTCTGCCATTCATTTTCCCACTCAATCCATTTCGACCACTCATCATCAAGAGAGGTGCCATACACGTTTTTAAACTGGCGCGAAAAATAGCGCTTGCTGTCATCAGAACGAGCCGTCCATTCAATCAGTTTGTCGGGGCCATATTGCAGCGCCAGGTACGACATAAACCGGGTGCCGTACATATACGAGTGCGCTCCAACCTGAAAATCGATCGTAGTACCCTCAGACTCCAGGCCAACGGCATCATAAATATATGCTTCGTCGCGAACCATCGTGCGGAACATCATCTCATCATAAGCGCCCATCACACGGCCAATACCACCGGACATCCATGTGGTTAAAAATTCGGCTATCCCCTCGTGGTACCATCGGGGTGAATATCGCCGCGGAGTGGTCATGTATCCATAGATCATCGAAATGGGATCACTTTGTGCCGGATCTACCTTGCCCATAAACATTCCCCTGAAAAAGCGGTCTGATCGCGATGCCTTATCAAGTGCTACAATATGCACAAGCTCGTGGTTAGCCAGAACGTTTATGCGTTCGTTGGCGGGGTTGGTTTCATACGCATAGTGGAATGGCGCAATTCCCATCAGGATCACATTCTGCGGAACCGCTGATGCACCGGCATTTCCGAAATCACCGAAATCCTGCATGATGACCGTAACCTGTTCTGACGGGGTATAATCGAAAAGTGCCCGGTGAAAATTGAGGGCATTGGTGTAACTTCGAAGAGTATGATTCAGAAGGTATTCATGACCGAAATCGTAGTAGATGAGGTTAAAATCTTCGGTTTGAATCGATTTGAACTGTGCTTTGGCGGGTTGCAGAAACAGAAAAAAGGGCAACACCCCTGCTAGAATTAATCCTGTCCATCGAATGGAAACGTTTTGCATATATTGATCCCCGTTAGCAGCATGATGATGCATGCTTTGTTAATTACTGCTGTGCTAAAAAAGTAAAAATACCCCGGTTCCGAAACCGGGGTATTACTCGAATTGTACCCTCGAAAAAGTACCCTTGTTATCTGGCAAGTGGCATACTGAATCTACCACTGTTCATAAGCTCGAAGAATGCCGGAGAGTTCATCATCGTAACAAAGCTGGGATTATTTGCCAGTTCAAGAAATGCCGGGTTCGCAGCTAATTCTGCAAAGGAAGTGTTTCTTGCCAGCTCAGCAAAAGATGCATTTGAGGCAAGCTCTGTGAAGGCCGGGTTGGCGGCCACTTCCATGAATGAAGAGTTACGAGCCAGTTCTGCAAAAGCCGGATTGGCTGCGAGTTCTGCAAATGCAGGGTTTGCTGCCATTCTCATAAACGAGTCATTCCGTGCAAGCTCCATAAAAGATGGATTGGCTGCAAGTTCAAGGAACGATGAGTTACGGGCCAGTTCCATAAATCTGCTGTCTCTTGCCAGTTCCGCGAATGCAGGATTTGCTGCCAGATCAACAAATGATGAGTTTCTTGCCATCTCAGCAAAGGATGCATTTCTTGCAAGCTCAGCGAAAGATGAACTACGGGCCATCTCAACAAATGAAGCATTTCGTGCAAGTTCAAGGAATGAAGAGTTGCGGGCAAGTTCTGCAAATGCAGGATTGGCAGCCAAATCAGGAAAACTGAAACGGTTTGCCAGATCTACAAAAGAAGCATTATTTGCAAGCTCTGCTATTGAAGAACTTCGTGCCATTTCCAAAAAAGCAGGATTTGATGCAAGCTCTGTGAATTCCGGATTTGCAAAAACCTCGAAAGCTCTTGTGTTTCTCGCAAGCTCAGCAAATGATGGATTCGCTGCAACTTCAAAAAAGCTCGCATTTCGTGCCAGTTCCGCAAAAGGAAAGAGGCGTGCAAGCTCCGCAAAAGATGGATTGGCGGCAAGTTCAGCAAAATTTGCATTTCTTGAAAGTTCAAGGAAATCTGCATTGCGTGCCAACTCTGTAAATGAAGAGTGCCGTGCAAGCTCAAGAAATGAGGCATCACGAGCAAGTTCTGCAAATTCTGCACTATTTCTCATCCGGGCAAATGATGGATGATTTGCAAGTTCCATAAACGCCGGGCTCGCTGAAAGCTCTATAAATGAGGCATCACGGGCAAGCTCAAAGAAAGCAGGATTATTGGCCAGTTCCGGAAATGCTGAGTGTTGTGCCAGCTCAATAAAAGCAGGATTATTTGCAAGCTCCTGAAGTTCACCTGAAGCAGCCAGTCTTTGGAAAACATCGCTCTGAAGTATTTCCTGGTAATGCTGATCCTCAAGAATTACATCGGCACTTGTTATTTGTGTTGCTCTGTATCTTTCAGCACGCTCTACCCCATCTGTGCCAATTGTTCCAGTAACATCACTTGTATTCGGTTGTGGAAAATCTGTGGTTACGAATACCACGAGAAGAGCCACCGCAGCTATTGCAGCAAAATATGCTGCCTTCTTACCTGAAAAGAATGTTTTTGAATCAGGCATAACTTCCTCCTTTTTTATTTTATGGATTGTTTTAGTAGTTGTACGTTTATCTGCACCCGTAGCTTCGTGCAAGTCGTTTTTCAAATTCGCGGAAAGCGGCTCAGCTAACTCTATTTCATTCTTAAGTTTCACAAGGTTTTCTGAAATCTCTCGTAAATCATTGTAGAGTTTTTCCGCTTCCGGATTGTTTTTAAGAATATTCTGTACTTCACGGCTTTGTTCGGGTGAATTTTCACCATCAATTTCAGCCTGAATAAGTTCTGTTATTTCCTGTTTCATGATCGTTTGCTTAAATATTGCTACTCAGTTTAGGTATTCTATCCTAAGTACACACGTCAGGAAAAAAAGTTGGTGAGATACAGCTATTTTTTTTAGAAGGGGTTTATCGATTGTAAAGTTTTTTTCGCAGCAAGATTCGTGCGGAGTAGAGTCTTGATTTTACAGTTTTAACTTCCAGATCGAGAATGTCAGACATTTCTTTATAGCTGAGCTCTTCAAAGTGGCGCAAAAGTATCACTACTTTATAATCTTCAGGCAGTCTGTCAATTGCCTTCCTAAGGTTTTGGCTCTCTTCTTTTTTTTGCAATATCAGATGAGGGTTTTCCGCCCCTGGCTGATAGAGTGAAAGAGGGCTGTTCTTTTTTTTTCCTCGATTACAGTTCAATGCTTCATGAACAACAATTCTGTATAACCAGCTGTAGAATTTATACTCATCGTTATATGCTGTAAGTTTTTCCCACGATTTCATGAACGCTGTCTGGGTTACATCTCTTGCCAAATCGCTGTCGCCCACAATACCCAGTGCAGTTCTGTACATGGGGAGTTCATACCTTCTCACCAGCGTATCAAACGCTTTGTTGTCTCCTTTCAGGCACATCTCCACAAGAATCTTGTCACTGGCTTCGGCCATTGTATGTATTATCGATTAGAAATAGGGAAAAAGTTTCTTAAAAAAACTTCCTGTTATTACTTCTTGGTTCAATCTTCCAGGATTTCAAAAATCTGATCAAGTCTTGTGTATTTAAATACATCTCGTACATGACTGTTTATATTTTTCAGGCGTAATGTATTTCCTGTTTCATGAAGACGTTTATACGTATTTACCAATACACTAAGACCCATACTCGAAATGTAATCGAGATCACCCATATCAATGGTAACAGTTTCGCTCATTTTTGAAAGTTCATCGGAGGCTTTCTTCTCCTGACTTGCATCAAAGCGGCCTGTAAATTTCAGCTCTTGTTTATTAACCTGTTCAATAGTAAGCATAGGAAATCGTTTAAATATGTTTTGTAATAGTAATAGTAGAAACACCATTTTGGTGATTAAATGTCACTGAATCCATAAACTGTTTAACCAAATGGATACCAAGCCCCCCTGATTTTTTTTCGCGAAAATAGGCCTGGAAATCAATTTCCTTTGTTTTTGTGATATCGAAAGGTGTCTTTTCATAATCCGTCAAACTCAACGTCACGGTATGCTCATCACCCTTTACACACACCTCTATCTCTTTGGCTGATGATGAGTTATGGCGAATCATATTCATAAATATTTCTTCAACAGAGAGTTCCATTTCAAATTGATCTTTTTGCTGAATAGGCACTTTTTGAAAATTCATTTTAAGAAAATCAAAAATATGCTGAAGCTCATCAACATTTCGTCTAAATGTTTTTTTACTATTCATTAAAATTTTATAATCAAACATTAAAAAAGCATTCCCCCAATATGAACGGACAATATAATAAAGATTTTCAAATATGCATTTTCAATTCATTTTATAATGAATCACAATTATCAACTATACGCTATAATCTTTTTTCTCACTTTAATATTCGCATGATGAGAAAAAATTTTACTGCACAACAAATATTTTTTGATTATATAGTATCAAATCAAGGTGAACGAATACCCTCAACAAACCATAGATCAAATCATTATGAATTACAATATCAGCGAAAAGTACAATTGTGTAGTCATCGAATTAAAAGGCAAAATTATGGGCGGTCCGGATGCGGATGTTTTCAGAAATGAGCTTCAAAAGCTTATTGATGAAGACAAAAAAAAGGTGATTATTGATTTGGAACATGTAAAATTTATGAACTCTTCAGGGCTTGGCATTCTGATTGGAGGTCTCACAACAATGAGAAAAGCCGGTGGAGACATCAAGCTTTGCAATGCAGACAAACGCATCTCAAGTTTATTGATGGTGTCTCAACTAAATACTGTTTTTGACCACCACCTGAGTCTAGACAGTGCTGTAAAAGCTTACGAGGCGGCCTAAATAACTGTCATACATCATTTGAAACGACCGTTTACACCCAGGAATTTCTTGAACCGTTGATTGGAAGTTTGAATGACCTATTGTATCCCGAAAACATACCTCGCACTAA
>SLGA01000313.1 GCA_007123985.1 Balneolaceae bacterium
AAACCTGTTCACCCAACTCATCAAATGCCCGCTTGCCAATCTCAGTGGCCCTGCTGTCACACCAAATAATTGAGGGTCTGAGAACCTGATGGTTACGATCTACAAGTACAAGGCCGTGCATCTGGTATGATATTCCTATTGCCAAAACAGCTTCGGGATTGATGCCCGATTTTCGAAGAACCTTTTTCGAAGCTTTACAAAGATAGGCCCACCATATTTCGGGATCCTGCTCGGCCCACTCCCTTTTTTTTGAGATGATTCGCATCTCTTCATCAGGTAATTGTGCACTTGCAACTGTTTTCCCCGTTTCTGCATCTAACAATGTCGCTTTGATGGATGAGCTCCCCAGATCAAAGCCAAGTAAATAGCCGGAATTTCTCATGATAGGTTCTTCTTAGTATCTATTGTTTCTCTCAAGATTTAAAAAAGTTGGTAAAACCCCAACTCTTTTCGTGAATTGAGTTCCAATTCAACTTTATGAGATCAAACGTTGGGAACGGCCGGATTTCAGATACTATTCTTCTAACAAATTCGTATCATTTTCAAAACAGACTTAACCAAAAAATTACTGCCAGAATATGCCAAAAGTAATTCAAAAGCTCGATGATTACGTAAATCTTATTGATCCAAAACAGAATCAAATTTTCAATATGTCTCATGATGAGGCCGAACAAATTGTTGCCTCGGGCGATCCTGATAAAGTGCGACAAATTGAAGGAAACTTTGCGATTGTAACTAAAGTAGGCCAGCAGGTGTATATGGCGCGATCCATTGGGCGGCCAATGCGCTATTTTATGGCGAAGCAGGTGGCAGGTCCGCTCTTAATCGTAGCTGATCGTATTGATGATATCTATGATTATCTGAAAGAGATAGGTCTAGAAGATCAGTTCAGGCCGGATTACACCCGTATGGCACCGGCTCACTACGTTACCCGACTTGATGTGGTGGGCTGCCCGGATCCCAATCCAAATTATAAGCGATACTTTACCCCGCAAAGAAACACCCTCAATTCTGATCTGGATGAGATCGGGAAAGCGTATGTGGGAGCAATGGCCAACGAATGCTCAAAGTGGTTAGATTCCATTCCAAAAGATGAACCGATCGGGGTGCTTTTTTCCGGAGGTATAGACAGCGGTTCAGTATTTCTTACACTCTACAACCTTCTGTTGAAGCGTGGTGAATCTCCGGCCCGATTGAAGGCATTTACGCTTTCAATCAATAACGGACCCGACGGGCAACAAGCGTTTGATTTTCTCGATTCTTTAGGTTTGAGCATGTTTCTTGAGGTGTTTGAGGGAGAACTTTCTGATCTGGATTACAAAGAGACCATTCGTGTAATTGAAGACTATAAGGCGCGCGATGTAGAAGCGGCAACCATGGCGCTGGCACTTTGTAAAAAAATCAGAGAGAGATATCCTAACTGGAAATATCTTGCAGATGGTGATGGCGGCGATGAGAACCTGAAATCATATCCGATAGAAGATAATCCTGAACTTACAATCCGAAGTGTGCTTGGTAACCCACTGTTGTATCACGAAGGGTGGGGAGTGGATAAAATTAAACACAGTTTAACGTATAGTGGCGGGCAAAGCCGCGGTCATGTTCGTGTATATGCAACCTCATCTCAGTATGGTTTTAAAGGTTTCAGTCCCTACACACTTCCTAATGTAATTGAAATATCAGAAGGAATTCCATTTATACAGCTGACAGACTGGAAGCATGAAGAGCTTTATGCATTGAAGGGAGAGGTTGTTCAGCGAGGTGTTAAAGCAGTTACAGGCCTTGAAATGCCGGTATTTCCCAAACGAAGAATGCAGCACGGAACTGTAAAAATGGACGACTTCAGAAAAGTGTTTCCTGATGATGAATCGGTTTACAGGCAATACTTTTCATCCATTTACAGGTAAGATTTAAGCATATTCATCAGGGTGGTAAGGTTGTTGCATGCTACCCTGATGATTAATTCGGATTCCAGCGGATGCCAATCAGTCCGCCAAACTGATCGCCAACAAGGGCACCGTTATCAAATGCGAGCTCTAAAAGGAGACTTAAGTTTGGCATTTCACTCAAGTTAAGTGGTATAACACCGGCCGCCAGAAAAGACCACTGCTCAATCATGCGGCCGCCACTTGTATCCACAATATTCTCGCATCGAATTCCGAAAAGTTCACCCTCACCAATATCGGGGATTCGGTTATCACAATATTTGCCGTAATTTCGGCTGTAGGTAGCTTTTCCGGTCAGTTGAGCATCACCAACGGTTGAGATAAAACCGATATGGTGACCCACAATCCGGTTATTTACGATGCCAAGATTTTCATCATTCAGTATAAAGAGCGGATTCCCGATAGTTCTGAAATTATACGCCCAGCCGGTTCTGTAAAGCCCGTGGTTGTAGTAATCTTCATTTCCGCGATAATTATCCCTGCAGACCGACGGATCAGGGTTTTCAATACAATTTCTGCCGTTTACAATGTTTGGTCTCCGCGCACCATCCTGAAATTTTGTGTATAGGAATTCGTAGAGTAAACGATCAAATGGCAGCCGTACATTTTCTGAGAACTCGAACGAAATACCCGTGAGCGCATCCTGCGGACTTTTAAACTTGAGATTATCCTTCGTTTCGAGGGGAAACTGGCGATACACTTTCACATTTACGTCATTAAGGTTCAGGTAGAACCCCAAATCCCACGCACCAAGATGATCACCCAGAGCGTACGCCTGCTCAGCACCCGGGGTAAACTCATCACCACCCAGGGCAAAAAATACATTCCACCAGTCACTCAGGCGTGCGGGTATATCTCCATCCACCGGATGATTGTTTCCTCCCCATTTTGCATAGTGCGCGAGGCCTCCATAAATGTTTAAAGGTAAATCTCCTCCAACTCGTAAATGGCCAACTTTTTCATGCAGCAGCACATCGTCTGTGTACCTTCTGCTGCCAAGCCATCCGTGAGAAATATGGCCTCGAATTTCTATGAAGTTATTTGTAAAAGGTATTGGTGTCCAGTCATATAGGCCAATACGAACTTGAGGAATAGGATTCGCATTTGCGCTAATGCCAAGTGAACCCATACTGAGCTCTTCATCGTGCAGAGGTGATGTGTTATGAAAGCGGCCTGCTGCCAGTTCAAAGCCATATGCCCTCAGTTTCAGATATCCCTGGTTAAAATTTATAGTTGAGTTGATTGCCGGTCGCGCGATCAAATCGGCACCGTAAAGAATATCGAAGGGTCCCAAATCATTGATTGATGAGTGGTACTGAAATCGGGTAAAAAATTGGCTGCCGTTTTGCGAATACATTCCGTATCGGTTTGAATGCAGCCAAAACGGAGTGGTACTTTCCGAGCTAATTAACGCAGAACTTTCAAAGGATGTTTCGGTTTGAGAAAGTGCTGCTTCACTTAAAAAAACAAGAAAGAGTAGAACCGTAAGTAAGTGATATTTCATTCTGCAGATGGATTTAAAATCAGTCGAAAAATAGGCAATGATTCGATTATTATACAGTTATGTGTGCAATTGATTTTATAAAACCGGAACTGAAAGAAGCATCTGAAATACGCATGATGTATTTTGTATAAATTGCGAACTGAAGAAGATTAAGACGTTGAAATACGATATTAGTAACCAATCTATTATGTCACTTCGGCCTGAGAAAGCCGAGCTGGACGTGCTAAAACCCTATCTGTATTTAAATGAAAAAGAAGTTCAGAAATCGGGGGTAGTGAAGTCCGTAAACACGATATTTCTTACAAACAAAGAGTGCCCTTTTAAATGTGTGATGTGTGATTTGTGGCGCCACACAACAGATCAACATACACCTGAGGGAGCAATTACAGCACAAATAGAGTATGCACTGGAGCGATTACCAGATGCTTCTGTGATAAAACTCTATAACAGCGGCAATTTTTTTGATGGCAAAGCGATTCCGAAATCTGACTATTCCGCCATTTCTGAACAAATTGCAGGTTATGATCATGTGATTGTTGAAAATCACCCAAAGCTAACGGGTCCCCATATACAGACTTTTAAAGATTTGTTAGCGGGATCATTTGAAGTTGCGATGGGATTAGAGACAATTCATCCTGAGGTTTTGCCAAAGTTGAACAAACAGATCACTGCAGATCTTTTCAAGACAAGCACTGAATATTTAATCGATTGCGGTATAGACGTGAGAGCGTTTGTGTTACTAAATCCTCCATTTCTTACGAACGAATCAGAAAATATTGAGTGGTGTTTGCGATCTGTTGAATTTGCATTTGAGACAGGGGTAACAGCGTGCTCCATTATTCCAACAAGACCAGGTAACGGCATTATGGATAAATTGCATGAGGAAGGGAAATTTGTACCTCCGCGACTTGAAGCACTCGAAAAAACCTATGAGTTGGCACTTAAACTGAACAGGGGAAGAGTATTTTGCGATGTATGGGATTTGGAGAAATTTTCTGATTGTAATATTTGTATAAATCAAAGAAAAAAACGGCTTGAAAAGATGAATCTGGTACAGATGAAATTGCCCGAAATTGAATGCAGTTGCAGATGATGAATTCACAATTCAGTAAAATGAACAGCTTTGACTTTTTGGTTGTAGGGTCCGGATTTGCCGGATCGATTACTGCTATGTGCCTGAAACAGAAAGGTTACTCTGTTTCTATAATAGAAAAAGAAACCATTTTAAAATATGCCAGAAAAATTCAGCCTGATGGAATTATTTCAATAGGTTCTGACCTGGCAATGCATACGGTTAATTTTATCTCAAATCAACTGGGATTAATTGGCAATAGTCTTCAAAG
>SLGA01000114.1 GCA_007123985.1 Balneolaceae bacterium
CTCTGCACGATTTTTCTCTATTTGATCTACTATTTTTTTTACTGCCTGGCCATACTATTCCGCTTTCAAACGGAACCCCTCAGGAATATCGCCATGTTTGTTATCTCAAAAGTTCATTCTAAACTATTGAATATAAGCTATGAGGTAACCGGCACCCCACCTGAGCCACCTTTTTTTCTTGTTTCAAACCATTTGAGTTACCTGGATATCCTTCCACTTTTTATCTACACAAAGTGCACGTTTGTTGCTAAAAAAGAGGTTCGCGGGTGGCCTGTTCTGGGCTATATGGTTAAAACCATGGGGGTTATATTTATTGACAGGCAAAAAAGAAAAGACGTATTCAGGGTGAATAAAACAATCTCAAAAGCACTGAATAAACATCAGGGTGTTGTTATATTTCCTGAGGGTACAACTTCCGGCGGTGAAGATGTATTACCGTTTAAACCATCCTTACTGGATTATCCTGCAACTGTGGGAATGCCTGTTAGAGCTGCAGCCATTTCTTACAATACATCAGAAAATGATCTTCCGGCATCAGAAAGTGTTTGTTTTTACGGTGCGCGTGAGCCGTTTGGCAAACATTTTTTCAAGATGGCCGGAAACAGAGCTATTCGTTGCCGTATTCATTTCGGTGAAGATGAATTCCTGTCAGATGACAGAAAAGTGCTTGCTGAACAGCTGCATCACTGTACAGAAAAATATCTTCAAAACCTGAAAATGAATTAACTGCTAAGAGCTTTCTTAATAACTTTCCTGCGTTTTTTAGAGATTCCGATAGCAACAGACGGCACCACGAAAAGAGTAAGTATGGTTGCAAATGCCAACCCTCCGATTACCGATCTTGCCAGCGGACTCCAGGTTTCTGAACCGGCACCAAATTCAAGTGCGAGCGGAATCATGGAGCATATAGTGGTTAAAGCTGTGAGCAAAATAGGGCGCATTCTTCTCTTACAGGCTTCCAGAAACTGCTCGAGATAATCAATATCACCTTCGATACCCTTTGTGTTTTGATGGATAAAGTCGAGCAGAACAATACCGTTGTTTACTACAATACCAATCAGAATCACAATACCGATGTATGCCGGTATGCTGAGTGTGGTACCTGTGATAAACAGGAAAAGCAGCGAGCCAAAAAAGGCCAGAGGTACCGACATCATTACAATAAACGGATCGCGCAGATTTTCAAACAGAGATGCCATTACCATATAGGTTAGTAGCAAAACAAGCAGTAGTGCAAAAAGGATTTCACTGCCGCTCTCCTGCTGTGCAAAAACAGAACCTCCAAATTCGTAGCGGTAACCGTCGGGAAGTACCACTTCGTTATTTGCAAACATCTCTTCAATCCGGTTCTGATACTCTTCCAGATCCCCCCGAACCATAACGTTCACATCAAGAAGGGTTTCGCGATCGCGGCGGGTTATACTGTTAAGTGCTTCATTTACGGTAAAATTGCCCAGGCCAAGTACTGGAATCCGTTGATCTTCATATTGTGCTAGTTCAAGGGAAAAAAGATCCTGCCGGTTTTGAAACTGCTCGCGCACATTCCGCACTTGTATGGGAATTTCGCGCCCCTCTTCGCGGAAAAATCCTGCACGGGTTCCTCTTGCCTGAGTGCCAAGCTCGGTTGCAATAGCCGATGAGGATATACCTGTGCGGCTGATCTGGTTTCTGTCGAGCTCGTACACCAATTCGGGTCCTGGGCGATTTCGCATATTACTAACGGAAAGCACCTGCGGATCCCCAATAAGCGCTTCTTCGATTTGGAGAGTGAGCATTTGCAGAACTTCCACATCAGGCCCGATTAAGCTGACACGAATACCGCGGCCGGCCCAGCCACCCCTCCCCATCGGAATACCCCCGCTGCCGCCAAGATTTGCAATCTCAACGCTTGTATCGTCATCCCGCAGATTGCTTTGAAGCCTCGCGGCCACCTCTGATGTTGGTGTATCCCGGTATCTGTCGTCAACAAGTGTAATACTCAATGTGCCGGCATTGGTAGCTGTACTTCTTCCTGAGCGGCCTATGTTTGTAATAACAGTTTGAACATCCGAATCTTCGAGAAGTGCCTGGGTAAATTCACGCAATGTAGTTGTGGTGTTGGCGAGATTGGTTCCCGCAGGCAGTTCTATTCGCAGATCGAAGGTTCCTTCATCGGTTTCGGGGAAGAACTCTTTTTCGATATTGCCGAAGAGATAGTTGGCACCAAAAATGATACCAATTACAGCGATGGTTACAATATATTTTCTGGCGAGGATCCACTCCAGTATAGAGATGTAATTGGTTTCGAGCGATTTGATCCAGTTTAGGGTATAGTTTCTTTTCAGGAACTCTTCACGCTTCAAAATTAACGACGCCAGAACCGGAATAAGAACGATCGATGCAAGAAATGAAAATCCAATAGAGATTGAGATGGTGATGGCAAGATCTTTGGCTACTGTGCCTGCAAATCCGGTAAGTGTTAAAATGGGGATAAATACCGCGATTGTGGTAAGTGTAGAACCAAGCAGGGCACCACCTACTTCGTTGGTTCCGTCGAGTGCTGCCTGGAAACGATTTTTACCTTTTTCAAGCTGATTGGCGATGCTCTCTGAAACCACAATGGAGTTATCCACCAGCAATCCGATCGCAAGGGCCAATCCTGTAATCGATATGATATTCAATGTGATATCGAGTGCGTACATCGCCGCAAAAGTGGCCGTAAGAGATACAGGAATACTCATTGCCACAACAAATGCAATTCTCCAACCGCCCATAAATATCAGCAAAATAAGAATCACCACAATCAAGGCAATGAATGCAGACTGAGCAAGATTCGAAATGGAATCTTCAATAAACTGCCCTTCGTTACTAAGAATTTGCATGGTAACACTGGAGGGCAGATTGGGCTGAAACTCCTGCATGGTCTGTACAATCTGATGAGTTACCTCAAGGGTGTTTGCATCCGATTGTTTTTGGATATCAACGGTAACACTGTTGCGCCCGTTAATTTCAACAAGACTGCGGATCTCTTCATAATCATCACGTACGATGGCAACATCCCGCACCCTTACCGGCATATCACCGTTTATAGCCACGATGGTTTCTGAGATCTGATCTACATTATTATACATGGACTGTGCGCGGATACTGTAGCTTGTGCGGTCGGCCACAAGGCTGCCAATAGGTTGCTGAACATTATTGTTCCGGATAGCAGCCACCACCTGTCCGGGCAGCAGATTATGCCGGGCAAGGGCTTCAGGGAGCAGATCTACATAGATATTTCGAGTGAGGCCGCCTCGTGTTTCGGCAGAGGCAACTCCCTGTATTCGTTCAAAACGGGGTTCAATAAATTCTACCGAGAGCTGCCGGAGTTCATCAAGCCCTAATACATCCGATTCCACGCTAACCCGCATCACCGGGGCACGGTCCGGATCAAACTGAAAGATAAACGGTTCATTTGCCTCGGCAGGTAAATTGGGGCGGATCCGTTCTACCGCTTCGCGTACTTTTTGTTCGGTAACCATAATGCTGGTTCCCGGTTTTAGTCTCAATATCAAAAATGCACCCCCCTGACGTACGTTTGAATCGAGCGACTCAATACCTTCAACCCCCATCACTGCCGCCTCAATCGGTTCAACAACAAGACGAAGCATATCGTCGGGTGCTACGTTGGAATAGTTCACGGAGATACCCATTACAGGTATGTTGAATGTAGGGTATAACGTAACCTTCAGGTTGGTTAATGAAAAGATGCCAAATCCTATAACCAGCAAGGACATCATTATAGCCGTTACCGGCCTTTTCAGGATTTTTTCTGTGATGGTTATTTTTTTCATTTCAACATGTTCAATGATTTAAGGTAGACATTCATCAGGCTTGCCCGGCTAAAGGATCTTCTTTATGTACGGCATCGAACCCTGCTTTTTCCACAAGCGAGTTGATGAGGTAATACATACAAGGCACAGCAAAAAGCATCAGCAGGGTTGACATGGCAAGCCCGCCTATAACCGCCCGTGCCATTGGGCTCCAGGTTTCGGCACCGGCACCAAGCTGCAGTGCAAGCGGAACCATTGCGAGAATCGTAGTGAATGCGGTCATTAAAATTGGCCGCAATCTTCGGCCGGCACCATTCACAATTGCATCGTGCCGGTTCTGTCCGCGCGATTGCAATATTTTGATGTAATCAATCATCACAATACCATTATTTACCACAATACCTGTAAGCAGTACCAGGCCAACCATGGCAGTAACACTAACCGGGGTGGATGTGAAAAGCAGCATCAGAAGTACACCGGTAAGAGCAAGCGGAATAGTTACAATGATGATGAATGGTTCTACCAGGCTTTCGAACTGTGAGGCCATTACCATATAGGTTAAAATGCCTGCAATCATAAACGCAATCAGCAGAAAGTAGAACGACTCCTGCTGTTCCTCGGCAGAACCGCCAAGTTCGTAACGATAGCCTTCGGGCCACTCTATGGCAGCCAGTCGCTCACTGGCTAGTTCCGTTGCTGTGCGCAGGTCGAGGTTGCCGAGATCGGCTTCCACTTCAACCATACGTTCCTGGTTAACCCGCAAAATGTTTGAAGGACCGGTGTATCGGGTAATACTGGCTAGGTTTCGCAGCGGCATCCATTCGCCATCCGGAGTTTGTATTTGCAGATCCTGCAAGGATGTGGACTGTGCACGGTCGATAGGGTCTACCTCCACAAGCACTTCGAACTCAATTCCCTGATCAACAAAAGTGGTGGCTACCGATCCTTGTACAGAGTTACTCAGAGCGGTTGCAACCTGCGAAGTTGTCATCCCAACACGTGCTATACGTTCGCGATCCATCTCTACCCGAAGCTCCGGGCGCCCCTGATCGGCAGAACTGAACACGCTGACAATGCCATCAATAGATGATAGTTCCTGCATGGCTATATCCGCGAGAAAGCTCTTAACATCCTGATCAAATCCATAAATTTGTACGATTAAACCTGTTTCTCCATCAGGGCTGAGCGGATCTTCACGAACCTGGCGAATGTTGGCGCCGGGTACAACCTGTAGCCGCTCGAGAATATCAGCCGTTATTTCCATCTGAGACCGTGATCGATCTGATATTGGTACAAGTTCAACGCGAACCCTGCCTTGGTTACCACCGGGATTGTCTGCTCCCTCAATACCGGTTTTATCGCCATAATCCGACACAATAAGCCGCGCTTCGGGTATGGCTTGATTTACGATATCTTCAACCTGCATAATGGTGCGCTCTAGTTCAAGCAGGCTGACGCCAGGCTCCCGCTGTACATCAAGTATGATGAAGTTCTCGTCAACCTGGGGAAAAAATTCTCCGCCAAGCAGATAAAAAATTGGTAAGGATGCAAACAGAAGCGCAAAAGCTCCAAGAGTAACCCAGCCGCTTACTTTCAAAGCTTTATCAAGAGCCCGCTTGTAACTGTTCTCGAGTCGGTCGAACTGCCGCCCAAGCCAAGGGCCCAAATTATCAGAAAAGAAAGATTTACTTTTTGAAGCAAGAAACGCCCATATCTTTAGAAATGGCCATGCAATAGCGTAGAGTAAAAAGAGAGGAATTGAGAGCAGCCGGGTAAATACATTTTGGCGCCGCCATACCAACAGCTTGTGCAACAAATTTTTGGCAGGATCTTTTTTGTCTGCTGTAATCAATTCGGCTTCGAATAAGCGCGAACTTAAAACCGGAATTAGGGTGATGGCAACAAGCACCGAAACAATCATTGCGAATGAGATAGTGAGCGCCATATCGCGGAACAGAAGGCCTGCTATACCGGGTACAAAAAGAATGGGCAGAAAAACAACAAGAGTAGTGAGTGTGGATACTATTACAGGTGCGGCCACTTCCTGCGCGCCGTTTGTGGCTGATGATTTGCCATCGTGACCATCTTCTCTGAATCGGAAAATATTTTCAAGCACAACCACTGCATTATCTACAACAAGCCCAACAGCCAGAGTTAACCCTGATAGCGATATGATGTTGAGGCTTACATCCGAAAAGTCCATAATGCTGAATGTTGCGATAATGGAAATGGGGATGGTAATGGCTACAATTAGTGCCGAGCGGCCGCTGCGAAGAAACAGCAGCAACATAATGATAACAAGAATTACTGCCTGCAAGCCGGTAAAAACCAGGTTTTGAATGGAAAGGCTGATAAAATCAGCGCGGTTGGTAAGAATCTCCAGACTTACATCAGAAGGTAGAACAGCTCTGATGTCATCAAGTGCAGCAACCACACCACCCGCCGCATTTACAATATTACTGTCGCTCTGTTTGTAGATGTTCATGATGACACCATCGTTACCCTGAACACGTACATTACCGATGGGCTGGGCAATTCCATCTTCAACCCAGGCAACATCTCTTAAATAGACTGGGCTGCCATCATCCGTTACGGATACAATACTGTTTCTGATCTGCTCAATATTCCTGAAATCACCGATGGTTCGAAGAGAAAAAACAGTTTCACCTTCGGTTAGCTGGCCTGCGGGTACTTGTACATTCTCCTGGCGAAGGCGATTCGAAATATCTGCCACATCAAGATTGAATGTTCTCATTTGCGCATTACTCAGCCGAACGTTGATCTGCCGGTCAAAACCTCCTGCTGTCTCGGCTGATGCGATTCCTTCAATACGCTCAATACGTTGCTCAATCTGCCGGGTAGCCAGCGTTCTGAGCTCTCTCGGGCTTCGTGTATTTGATGTAAGAGCGAGAACGAGAACAGGCTCATCATTCGGGTCATAGGAGAATACAATTGGCTGATCAACATCATCGGGCAGGCCGCGCCTGATCATATCTAACCGTTTTCGTACCTCTGTTTCAGCCACAAAAAGATCAGTACCCCAGTTGAAATTTAATTTTACAACAGAAGCACCCTGGCTTGAGAGTGATCGTACCCGGCGCACACCGGAAATGCTGCCTACCTGTTCTTCAATCTGCCGGGTGATGAGCGCTTCAATATCTTCGGGTGCAACACCATCGTATGTGCTGTAAACCGTAATGGTAGGAAATGATACATCAGGATAGAGATTAAGCCGGAGATTGTTCAATCCGTATAATCCAAAGCCGATCAGTATAATACTGATCATCATGAATGTAATGGGGCGGTTTACAGCAATTTTTGGGAGATTTTTCATAAAAAGTATCCCAATTAGTTGTTTCCGGATGCTTGCCGGCCTTGCCCACCACCTTGTTGCTGCCGCTGCCTCATCTGTTCGATTTGCTCGGGGGTAAGATTACGCATTTGCTCAGCACGCTGTTCGTCAGCCGGTGAATTTGCACTTGCTCGCTCGCTTTTTGCCACCCGTATTCTTGAGCCATCCTCAAGATTTCTGTGGCCTGTGATTATGAGCCCGTCTCCCGGTTGCAAACCTTCTACTACTTCTATTCTGTCGCCTTGTTCAATTCCTAAAACAAGATCGCGCCTTACAGCTGTGGTATCGCCTTGCGATATAAATGCGGAGTACGATCGCTCAAGTTCGATGGTTCCTGTTTCAGGTTCGATAAAGGTATCTACCTTCTCAATCATTGCGGAACGCGGAATAATGACAACATTTTCTCTTGTTTGAAGGTTTATTTGTGCCTGAACCAGGGCTCCCTGATAAATATTAGAGGCGGCATCCGTAAGCGCTATTACAATTTCTCCAAGGCCTGTGTTAGCATTGAGTTGCGGGCTTTTACGTGAAACAATTCCCGTAGCAATTTCAGAACTTCGGCTGGATAAAGACATGCTCACAGTTTGGCCCACCTGTACATCTTCCCAGTCTCTCAAGGGTAGAAATACTCGGGTTTCGAAACCTACGAGATTGGCAATTTCAAATACGGCCTGGCCTGTTGTTGCCACATCTCCTTCAGCAACCATTCTGTTTAAAACCACACCATTTACGGGAGATTTAATTTTAGTATTTTCAAGATTTTCACGGCTTTGCGTAAGAGCAGCCTGCGCAGATTCATACTGGGCACGGCTGTTAAGATATGCGGTGCGAACATCATCAAATTCTGCCCGGCTAATCAAATCGCGATCAAATAACTCGTTGGTTCGTGCGAGTTGTGTGCTATCGCGTTCGAGTGTGGCCCGCGCCTGGCGAATTTGTGCCTGAGCCTGTTCAACTACATCGCGGAAGGGTACATCGTATATTTCTGCAAGAACCTGTCCCTGAGATACATTATCACCCAGATCGGCAAGAATACGTGTAACCCTGTTTGATACCTGGGGAGTAACTGATACAACATCCTGTGCGCGGATCGTGCCATAGGCACGAACCTGTTCGGAAATTGTGCCAGCCTGAACAGCTGTAACTTCTACACTTGTAGGCTGCCCGCCCCTGAAATTACCAAATCCGGGACCGTCTGCCTGGCCGTTATTGCCGCCACAAGCCGAAATAAACAGCAGGCTGAGTATGATGAATAAGCTATATTGTAAAGTCTTCAATTATATAATCTTTTTAGGTTCAAACTTAAACTGGTGAACAGCTTCAACAGGAAGCCGATGAAATTACACAGAGTTGTGGCACTTATATATAGTTGGGAACAAATTTTGATGTTTGAGTAAAGTTTTTTAAAAACTTATTACATCTTCAAATCGTTTCACCCACACGAACTTAGACGAATCAACACCCGATAAGTTTGCAGCTCAAAAGTAATCGCCACCTCTATTTACGTCTTTTAACGATTGCCTGAAATTGCGCAGCTTCAATAGCTGCTCATAGGGATTAAAATGGCTGAAAACCAAAGTAACCTACCATGCTGAGAGTACAGGTCTTCGAATTGTTAAAAAATTCTGCTCAGGTTTTTACAGATTTCTTCACACAATACTTTCAGTTCATCCGATATAGCATCTTTTTTGTGTGAGTCGATATCCAGCTCTCCAACAAACGTGTCACCTTTCATGATAGGTACTACAATCTCTGATTGTACATCCACGCTGCATGCCAGGTAATTGGTAGCTTTACTCACATCTTGCACTACGAATGTATCAAGCGTTTCTGCTGCCTGCCCGCAAATACCCGTTCCGAACGGAATGCGTGTATGATCAGTCTCTTCACCAACATAGGGGCCAAGTTCGAGCATTCTCTCTTCGGTTTCTGAGGCAAGGTAGAAGCCGGTCCAGTCGAAAACAGCAACTTCACGGTCGAGTAATGTACAGATGGCCAAAAGTTTATCGTCTCTTTCTGCTTGGGAGTTGATGATCTGAATGGCTTTGTTGAGAATTGTTTTGGTATTCATAGCGTAGAATGATGACTGATTAAATGGGGAATAAAGGTACAAATAATTTCAAAGCTTCATTCAGGCAAAATTAGCCATTCAAAATTGCTGAAATGATCTCTATCTTTAGCTCTATGTTTGAATTGATTTCAGAAGCTGTACCCGAGCATACAATTTCAATTATTGGAATGGCCGGACTGCTCTTCGCAAGTTTTACATCTCTGTTTTCTGTGGTTAATCCGCTTGCTGCAATGCCTCTCTTTCTCTCACTGACAGATCGGTTTACTGAGAGGGAACGCATTCAAACGGCAAAGAAAGCCAGTATGTATATGTTTGGTGTCCTTATTACCTTTTTACTTATCGGAACGTATATACTCAGCTTTTTTGGGATTTCACTGGCAGGTATTCGCATTGCTGGCGGCCTCATTATCATGAGGGCAGCTTACTCAATGCTTAACCCGGAAACAGGTGGTAAGAAACTCACGGAAGAAGATCAGGCTGCGGCTATGGAAAAAGAAGATATATCATTCAGCCCAATGGCACTGCCTCTACTCTCGGGCCCCGGGAGTATTGCTGTGGTTATCGGTTTTGCAACACAGGCAACAGGCCCGGCCGATTACATGATCAATGCAGCATCGATTGTACTGGTTGTGATACTTACCTACGGAATTTTGAGGTTAGCACCCATTTCTGCCCGCTATATAGGCCCGGCCGGTTTAAATGTTATGACCCGCCTCATGGGCTTCATTGCACTGGCAATAAGTGTTCAATTTATTCTGAGTGGTATATCGCGCTACTTCGGAATTGGCATAACAGGGATGTAGTAATGACGGAGAGGCAGAAACTTCAGCACCTGTTTATGTTTGACCTCTGGTGCACGCGAAAACTAACAGATTTGATAAATGAGAAAGCACCATTTAAACAGGATGTAGCCTGCGCGGCCTTTCTCTCACATATTATAAATGCGCAGAAAATTTGGTGGAACCGTATTGTTCGATTACCGAAAAATGATGACCCCGATATTTGGGAAGAGTATGATACAGCTGATATTAAACGGGAAGCGAGGCAAACAACTCAAAGCTGGCTGGATCTTATTGCCGACCATGAGGTTGAGCTTGATAGTATTATTCATTACTCAAACTCACAGGGAGTGAATTATTCGAATTCGTTGTGGCAAATTTGCAACCATCTGATTATACACGGGCAGCATCACCGCGCTCAGATTTCACTTTTCCTCAGAAATTCTGATATTAACCCGCCGGCAATAGACTATATTCACTATGCCCGTTCAGAATTTTCAAATAAAAATATCAATTAAACTTCCTTCAATCTGGAAACGTTAGAACAGATAATTGTAGCATTTGCCAACCATGCCTGGGGAATGCCGCTTCTTGTGCTGCTCGTTGGCGGTGGAATATTCTTTCTCTTTTACAGCCGGTTCATGCCATATCGAAATTTCAGGCACGGAATCCAGGTATTATCAGGTAAATACGAAGATCCCACAGCTCCGGGTGATATCAATCATTTTCAGGCACTATCAAGCACACTTGCAGCAACTGTGGGCATGGGTAACATCAGTGGTGTGGCAATAGCTCTTGGGGTAGGCGGCCCCGGGGCCATTTTCTGGATGTGGATCACTGCTATTGTGGGTATGGCTACCAAATTCTTCACATGTACACTGGCAATCATGTATCGGGGGGAAGATTCAAGCGGCAAAATACAGGGTGGCCCCATGTATTACATCACAGAAGGCCTTGGTAAAAAATGGAAACCGCTTGCGATTTTCTTCAGTGTTGCCGGCCTTATTGGCTGCACACCCATGTTTCAATCCAATCAGCTAACGCAAATTATCCGCGACACAATGCTTGCGGAGGATGGGCTTCTCGGGTACAATACAATGATACTCGCCGATTCTTTCATTACAGAAACGGGTTTCCGGTTGTCTGATATTATTATTGGATTAATTCTTGTGGCACTGGTTTCATCCGTAATCTTTGGCGGCATTAAGCGTATTGGTCATGTAGCATCCCGCCTGGTACCGCTTATGGTTCTAATCTACATCCTTACAGTTGTGTACATTATCATTAACAATATTGTTGATGTACCATACTATTTCTGGCTGATAGTAACCGATGCATTTACCGGCCAGGCCGCTGCGGGCGGGGCTGTGGGAGTGGTGATCTCAAATGGTATTCGAAGAGGTGCATTTTCAAATGAGGCGGGTATAGGTACAGAAGCGATGGCACACGGTGCCGCTAAAACACGTGAACCTGTTCGCGAAGGGCTTGTGGGTATGCTTGAACCGGCCATAGATACCCTGCTGATCTGCTCAATGACTGCAATGGCCCTGTTGATGACAGGCGCTTGGATGGATACATCCGTTGATGGAATTACAATGACAGCTGTTGCCTTTGAAACGGGTATTCCGGTTGTAGGGCCCTATCTGCTGATATTATGTGTGCTGATTTTCAGCATCACCACTATGTTTACATACTCTTATTACGGTACAAAGTGCCTCAACTTTTTGGGTGGTGCTCACAACAAACATTACTACAATTACTTCTACATTTTTTCCATTTTTGTGGGTTCTATTACAACAATAGATATGGTGATAAACCTAATAGACGGAATGTTTGCAATGATGGCTATTCCCACCATGATTGGTACTATTCTACTGGCTCCGAAAGTGATTGAGGCCAGTAAGGACTATTTTATGCGCAAAAAGAGAGGAGATTTCGATCTTTAATTTTACAGGCTCCTTAAATAAGGTGCTTCAGATCAGAAGCTCAATTTTAACAGCAAATTTATAAATCTTCTGTAGATTCCTTACCTTACAACGCTGTTGAAGAAAGGGTTAACACGCCTGAAGAGGAGAGTTGAAACCCGCAAAAATTTAATTAACTAAAGTAAAAATACTCATCATGGCAAAAGAATTTGATGTTTGTGTAATTGGAACCGGCCCGGGCGGCTATGCGGCTGCTATCAGGGCTTCTCAGCTTGGCTTTAAAACAGCTGTGGTAGAGAAACGTTTTTTAGGGGGAGTTTGCCTGAATATTGGTTGTATTCCAACGAAAGCCCTGCTTCGGTCAGCCGAGGTTTTTGAATCAATCTCCCACGCATCCGATTATGGCGTGGATGTAAAAGAGTTTTCTGCAAACTTTGACGGCATGATCAAGCGAAGCCGCGGCGTTGCCGATAAAATGAGCAAAGGTGTGCAGTTTCTGATGAAAGCCAATAAGATTGAAGTGATTAATGGAACCGGCGTATTCAAGTCATCAAAAGAACTTTCCATACAGGATGATTCCGGAAAAGAGACAGATACCGTAAAAGCGAAGCATTTTATCATTGCAACAGGTGCTCGCCCTAGACAGCTGCCCGGGCTCGAGATTGACGGGAAAATGGTTATTGATTCTGAGAAGGCCATGCAACTCGAAAAGCAGCCTAAGAAACTTGTGATTATCGGTGCAGGTGCAATTGGTGTTGAATTTGCCTACTTCTACAACGCCATTGGAACAGAAGTAACCATTGTTGAGCTGCAAAAAACCCTTGTTCCAGTTGAGGATGAAGATATTGGCAAAGAGCTTGGCAAAATCTACAAGAAGAAAGGAATCAATATACTTACAGAAAGCACTGTTGAAAAAGTTGAAAAGAAAGGCAAAGGTGTGAAAGTTACCGTGAAAACCAAGAAAGGCGAAGAAGTACTCGATGCTGATGTGGTTATTTCTGCTGTTGGTGTAACCGGAAACATTGAAAATATTGGCCTCGATAAAGCCGGTGTGGAAACCGATCGCGGCGCTATTAAAGTGGATACAAAAACCTACAAGACTACTGCCGAGAATATTTACGCAATCGGTGATGTGATCGGCGCGCCATGGCTTGCCCATAAAGCATCACACGAAGCGGTTGTTCTCGCTGAGCAGCTTGCAGGACAAAATCCCAAGCCAATCAACTATAAGAACATACCCGGCTGTACATATTGTGAGCCACAGGTTGCTTCCGTCGGTTTAACCGAGAAGCAGGCTAAAGAAGAAGGGTACGATATCAAAGTTGGGAAATTTCCGTTTTCTGCAAGCGGTAAAGCAACCGGTCTTGGCCATGAAGAGGGTTTTGTAAAAGTAATTTTTGATGCCAAATATGGTGAGTGGCTCGGCTGCCACATGATCGGATCTCATGTGACCGAGCTTATTGCTGAAGCCGTAGTGGCACGCGACCTTGAAACAACCGGCCACGAGATCATCAGTGCCGTACACCCGCACCCTACTATGAGTGAGGCGGTGATGGAAGCAGCAGCAGAGGCATACGGTGAAGGTATTCACCTTGGAAGTAAACCAAAGAAGTAGCCTCCGATTCTTTATAAATACGATGAAAAGCGGGCTTTTTTAAGGCCCGTTTTTTTATGCGCTGTTCTTTATGGATATAAAGACAAAAAAATCCAAAAAATCACATAAAATTTACATTCGGGTTATATATTTCTATTAGAGATCCAGATGAGAAGATCTCCCTGTAACATTCAAACTACTAAAACAAAAGAGAGGTGAGAGATCATGAAAAATAGACTCAAACCCAACTACGAGATTAAGAGAAAACCCGAAGCAAACCTTCGTAACTACTACACAATCTTACTCGAAACCGGGTTAATCCTGGCTTTGATTATTATGACAGTACTTACCAGGATTGATTTCAGAACTGCTGGAACAGAGATTGTATTTGTTGAAGAGCAGGAAGTTGTAGAGATGGAAGAGATCGTGCAGACACAGCAGGATCGGACCGTACCTCCCCCACCCAGACAACCAGTACCCGTTGCGGTTCCTAATCATGAAATAATCGAAGATATCGATATCATGCTTGATGCAGAAATGGATCTTGGAAGCTTTTTGGATTTACCGCCCCCACCGCCACAGCAAGAAGATGCAGCTCAGGAACCAGAAGAAGATTTCTTCATTTTGGTTGAGCAAATGCCCGAACTGATTGGTGGTTTGCAGGAACTTCAGAGGCAAGTAAGATATCCTGAGAGGGCACTTCGCGCCCAAATCCAGGGAAGAGTTTACATACAGTTTATTGTAAACGAACGAGGTGAGGTTGAGAATCCGCGTGTAATCAGAGGCATTGGCGGCGGATGTGATGAAGAAGCATTAAGAGTTGTTAGCAATGCAAAGTTTGTACCCGGAATGCAAAGAGGGCGACCGGTTCGAGTACAGTATAGTTTACCAGTTGTGTTTATGATTAGGAGTTAAAAAACTCAAGATAGAAAACGAAAGATGAACTTTAGTAGTTGAAGGAGACAGGACACGTGAGGTGGGCTCAGGAATGGGCCCACTTTCCCGTTTTTTAATTATCTTATCTCCATGAAACGAATCATCGAAATGTTTGATCTTGGCCTGGTTTCCTACAGAAAAATGTGGGATCTCCAGAAAGCTGCACAAAACCTTCTGATTGTGCAGAAAAAAAAAATTCGGGATGGAGAAAAGATTGAGCATATCAGCAATGATATGCTCTTTTTTGTGGAGCATCCCCATGTTTACACTCTTGGTAAAAGCGGTAACTCTGCCAATATGCTGAAAGGTATTTCTGAGCTTGCCGATATTGATGCTGAGTATATTGAAATAGACCGCGGTGGAGATATCACCTATCACGGGCCCGGCCAGATTGTGGGGTATCCTATACTTGATCTGGACAGATATTTCACAGACATACATAAGTACCTTCGATATCTCGAAGAAGTAGTGATTAAAACCTGTAATGACTTTGGTATAAAAGCCGAAAGAAAAGAGGGGCTTACTGGTGTTTGGGTTGAGGAAGAAAAAATCTGCGCCATGGGCATACGCTGCTCGCGCTGGGTTACAATGCATGGTTTTGCGCTCAACGTAAATACAGACCTCAGCTATTTTAACCACATTGTTCCATGCGGAATAGAAAATAAATCCGTTACAAGTTTATCAAAAATCACAGGGCAATTCATCGATCCTTCAAACGTAAAGGATAAATTAACCATCTATTTCGCAGAGGTATTCGAAGCAGACTTGGTTGAAGCTGATTCTGATGAACACAAGCTTCAAATTTCGTACCTTTAGCATCCCAAATGTAATGTATCCCTTTTAGGCATAGACATGATTAAAGAACTTGATGTAATTGAAAAGCAAAGCCCGGCAAACCGCAGACCGGATTGGCTCAGAGTAAAACTTCCTTCCGGAGAAAAATTCAAGGAAGTATCAGAAACTATCCGAAAAAATAATTTGAATACGGTATGCTCTGAAGCCCGCTGCCCAAATATGGGAGAGTGCTGGGGTGCAGGAACGGCAACATTTATGATTTTAGGGGATGTGTGTACGCGATCGTGCTCATTTTGTGCCATTAAGACGGGCCGGCCCGTTCAGGGACTTGACTGGGATGAACCCCGACGAGTAGCTGATGCTGCCGCAAAGATGAAATTGAAGCATGTGGTGCTTACCTCTGTTAATCGTGATGAGCGTAAAGATGGCGGCGCACCAATTTTTGCAGAATGCCATAAAACACTTCGCGAAACTATTGATGGTGTTACCATTGAATCACTCATACCCGATTTCAGGGGCGTATGGGATGCACTGCAAATTGTAATTGATACCCCACCTGATGTACTGAGTCATAATCTCGAAACGGTACCGAGACTTTACAGAACCGTGCGCCCGCAGGCAAAGTATGAACGATCACTCGAACTTCTTTTGAGATGCAAACAGCAGGGACTTCGAACAAAAACAGGAATTATGGTTGGACTTGGTGAGACCCGAGAAGAAGTGATCGAACTGATGCAGGATTGCGTAGATCATAAAGTGGATGTGCTTACAATTGGGCAATACATGCAGCCAACAAAAATGCATCATCCGGTTGTGGAGTGGGTACACCCCGATCTTTTTGCCGAATATAAAGAGATTGGTGAGGCACTTGGATTAGAGCATGTTGAGAGCGGTCCGCTTGTGCGATCTTCCTATCATGCAGAGCGACACGTCTGATAAATTTTAGAGCTCTGGTTCGGTTCTGCCTTCAGCTTTTACTATTTTAGGAGCAAATAAACTTGAAAGGAACCGCTTCCAATGCTGGCTATTTTTGTCGTTGTAACCATTA
>SLGA01000095.1 GCA_007123985.1 Balneolaceae bacterium
AAAATTGCTGAACTTCACCGAGGTAAAGTGAAGCAAACGTAAAGAGTACTGCCATCAGGTGGAATTCTGCGGGCAGTTCCAGATCCATTTTTTTTCTAAAAATGATCGGTGCAAAAAGAACAGCAATAATCAGGGTAACCAGTAGGAGTGACAGCCAGCGTTGCTCAATCAGCAGAAAAACCCACTCAATCGCCATAATTACCAGTAAAAACCGGATGATGAAGCGATGAACCCTGTTTTCATCACTCAAAAATGTTCGAACCCTGTTTTTAACATCCATTGTAATCAATTTTATCCTGATTAAGGTCGACTTGACGAATCAATCCGATGCTGAAAATCATAATAAGAAAAAGCCCGGCCTCGAACATTTTATAATCATCCTTCACTTCCCTATTTTCTTTCGGTATATCTCATTCTCAATTCGTATCAATGAAGCTCTTTTTAATACTGCCTCTGTTTTTATTGGCATTTTTTCCGAACAACATATTAGCTCAAACAAATGCTCTGAAACAGGTTCCCACCGAATCTATTGACAATATATTTGTTGATTTCGACAATGCTGAATCTCCCGGATGTGCCCTTGGCGTAAACCATCATGGAGATCTCATTTTCTCAAAAGGTTACGGAATGGCCAATCTTGATTATGACATCCCGCTCCGGCCCGATTCACGCTTTATGATTGCATCCATCTCAAAACAGTTTGCCGCCGCCGCCCTGCTGATGCTGGAACAGGAAGGAAAGCTGGATCTTGAAGCGGATCTCCGCACATACATCCCGGAAATTTCGCAGTTTGATGATCCCATCACAGCCCGCCAACTTATCCATCACACATCTGGAATACGTGATATTTTCAATCTTTTATCCATCGCAGACATCGGCCTGGATGATACCACCACCAAAGAGCAGGCTCTTGAAATGCTTGCTAATCAAAAAGCACTCAACTTTACACCCGGCACCCGGCATCTGTACAGTAACATGGCGTATTTTTTAATGTCGGTAGTGGTGGAACGCTTCTCTGATTACACACTCAGGGAATACACAGATAAGCATTTTTTTGAGCCACTTGGGATGAAAGCTACCCACTGGCACGACGATACAGAGATGGTTGTATCGGACAGGGTCATCAGCTATCTGCCAACAGCTTCGGGACCGGGAATGTTCTATCGGGGGAACATCGACCGGGTAGGTGATCGTGGTCTTTTCACCACCATAGAAGATTTTTCCAAATGGGACATCAACTTCATCGAAAACCGTACAAACCTCGAAAACTTCACAGAAAAAATGGTTAAGCCCGGAAGTATTGCTTCAACTGATTCCATCAATTATGCTTCAGGATTGAGGCTTGGCCGGTATAAATCCCTTTACACTGTTGGACACGGAGGCAATTATATGGGTTTCCGAACAAACTATGTACGTTTTCCCGATTATGATTTGGGCATTTTTGTCTTTTGTAATATGAGTAATATCAATCCTGCTTCTTACACCTATGATGTTGCTGATCTCTACCTTGAACCACTTTTTGAGGAGATTCTAAGTGATTACACCGGCCGATTTAAACATGAAGGTTTAAATGCACTTTATAAAATTGAAGTGCACAAAGGTGATCTCTATATGACAAGCCCGTTTCAGGAAGACCGAAAACTGAACTGGATTTCCGAAGATTACTTTACCTCATCAGGATGGCAGATTCGGTTTATAAGGAGCGAAGAAAACCAAATTACCGGGTTTACAGTTGAATCACCTCGTACCGGTAAACTCACATTTACAAAACAATAAATTTCAGTTGAATGAATATGCGATCAAACCAAATATTTTCAATACCGGTTACCCTATTCTTTTTCTTCTTATTTGCGGGAGCATTCACATTACCGGCAGACAACCACTCAACTGAGAATGATGATTTTCCTTCAAAAATAGATGAACTATTCAGTGAATTCGACAGATCTGATGCTCCGGGTTGTGTAGTATCCGTGTTTCATAATGGTGAAACCATCGTCCAAAAAAGTTACGGACTTGCAAATCTTGATTATGGAATACCATTAGATTCCAACTCTTCTTTTTACATGGCTTCGATATCCAAACAGTTTACTGCTGCTGCCGCTGGTTTACTGATACTTCGTGGAGAGCTCTCCGCTGAGGATTTCGTATCAGAGCATATTGAAAACTGGCCGGATTGGGCTGCCGATGTCACGATTTCTCATCTATTAAATCATACATCCGGTCTGCCTGATATTTACGCACTGATGGATATAGCAGGTATTTCTCTTAGCAATGTAATGACCCTCGACGATTACCTTGAGGTAATACGCAATGGTGAATCCCTAAAGCACGACACCGGAACTCAATATTCCTACACAAACAGCGGTTACACAGCGCTTGCATCAGTCATAGAGAAGGTGAGCGGTATCGATTTCCCGGAATTTGTTCAAGAAGAAATACTTGAACCGCTTGGTATGGAGCATACGCATTTCCACAGCAGCAGGCACAGAGTTATTCCTAACAGAGTTATCAGCTATGCATCCGGTGGTAATGGATTTCGCCAGACGTATTTAAGTAATTTTCAGGGAGTGGGTCCGGGAGGTCTCTACTCAACCCATGAAGATATGGCCAGGTGGGAAATGTTCTGGAACAGTACAGATCTGTCCGATGAGTTTGCAGCGTTAAGAAACTGGTTACTCACCAGAGAAACCATTGAAACTGAACTGCTTGATTATGCGATGGGCATCCAGATATCACAGTGGAAAGGCATGCAGGTTACCGGGCATAGTGGTTCATTTATGGGCTTTAAAAATGACTATCGCCGTTATCCTGATTATGGTTATTCATTTTTAACACTCTGCAATCGCGAGGATGCCGATGCAACCGGAAAAAACAGAGAACTTGCCCGTCTGTTTATGATGGAAACCATTGAAGACTTTATTAAGCCATATAGTGGCACCTATTTTAATGACGAGTTGGGAACTGAATATGAACTCACTGTTGAAGAAGGCTCGCTTGTTCTAAACAGACGCCTTTCGCCGAATGGTACAATGATCGAAGACGCATCAGATCGATGGTCGGCCGGCTCCTGGAGCTTCAAATTTCAGCGTGATGAAACTGATTCGATTACTGGTTTTTTGCTTTCTACCGGCCGCGCACTCGATGTTGAATTTGCGAAAAGATAAATCCGATTAATTATTCTCATTGGGTGGCTCAAGGTAGCTGATAGTTCGCTGTGGAAACGGAATAACAATTCCTTCGTCATCAAATCGTTTCTTGATGCTTTCATTCACATCACAATGCAATACGAAGGCATCCGGAGCATTTGCAGCCCAACCCCAGGCTCTGAAATTCAAAGATGACTCTCCTAATGTCATAAGCCGTACCATAACTTTTGGAGTGCCATTTTCAATATCCTCTTCAGTACGGTTATCAATATTCAGCGGATGATTTTCAATCTCTTCGCGTATAATCTCTTTCGCCCTGTCGATGTCAGACCCGTAGCTTATTCCGATATCGATCAGCTTGCAGATTTTGGTATCGGTATAGTTCGAGTTTATTAAAATCTGATTGCTGATAATCGAATTTGGAATAATAATCCGTTGGTTTTCAAAATTACGAATAACCGTATGGCGCAGGCTGATGTCTTCCACTACACCGCGCAGGCCATCATTAAAGGAAATTCTGTCATTAATTTGATATGGCTTTGAAATCACAATGAAAATACCGCTCACAATATTACCAAGCGCTTGCTGTGCAGCAAAACCTACCGCGATAGCAAAAATTCCGGCACCGGCTACGATGGATTGTGCCACAGGTTTTAAAAATTCAATCTTTGAAATGGCAAAGCTTATACCCACCAGGTAAATAATTACAGAGATTGAATGCTCAAGAAATTTATATGTGGTAAGATTGTGGTCTCCTTTTTCAGCACTCCGAACCACCATTTTACGGTAAACCCTGTTAAAAACATTTGCCAGAATTCCGGTAATAATCAGAATGAAAAGTATTCTGAAGAAAAGTTCGTATGAATAAAATGTATTAATAAAATTTTCCATCAATCTGAGCCATTATTTATTCCATTATCCGATTCGGTTTCATCAGTATCATTATCTTCATCGTCTTCTTCAACCTCTTCATCAGATTCGTCAATCTCTATAGGGATAAGCTGTTCACCGCCAATTAAAGGATATACCAATTCTACTTCAGATGTAAACCCTTCCCGAACTGGTATTGAACGTTGTAATGCATAGGGTTCAGGACGATTATAAGGATCCACATTGCCAGTATCCCAGCGTCCATTACCATTAATATCTTCAAAAACTTTGGCTTTGAACGTAAGAGGTGGCAGATTTTCTATTTCAATTGAAGATGTAAATGTAGTATCAATTCGGATACTGTTGGCTTCGTCTGTAATTGTGAGATGGCTAAGATAGTCCGGATTGCTGTTCTGCAGGGTTATTTCAATGCTTCCGAGCTGGTTACGCTGCCAGATTTCCGGCTCAATTTGCTCTCGTTCCTCTTCATAAGGATTCCATACCCTGAACTGATATCTTGTTCCGCCTTCCCATGTCTCATCCGGCATTATTCTGAGAATATTTCTCTCAACTTCAACGAATTCCCAATCCGATATTACACTTTCACCTGTTACAATTTGGAGGGAATCCACAACAGCATTGTCATCAATAAATTTGGTGTAGGTAATTTCAAGTGCCTCATTTGGAAAAAGACCGCTGCCGGAATTGTGCGCAAATGTCCTTAAAAATGTTGTATCTGGCTCTGCAGATCCTGTAAAGGGAGAGA
>SLGA01000240.1 GCA_007123985.1 Balneolaceae bacterium
CAGTTTTAGGATTGAAAGATGCAATGTAAAATTTTATTAAACCCATCTATATTGGTAACTATTCATTTAATAGACCCTTCTGTTCAGATTCAACCGGGTTCATTAGCTGTAGCATAAATGCATTAATTATCACAAATCGTTACCATCCTGTTTGGCATTTTAAAGACTATTTCTCCATTCTTTTATAAAAATTTTAAACTGAGATAGGTAGACACCGTTTCTCATGTGTATAAGAAGCAGAACGGACTTATGAATTTGGAAAGTAACCGCATAAATGTATTAGCAAAAAAGATCAGCCAATCAGACAGACAGGCATTTGATGATCTGTTTCGGTTGATGTATCCCGGGCTTGTACGGTATGCGGTACTATACCTGAAAGACAAACAGATTGCTTGTGATGTTGCGCAGGATACATTTATCAAACTTTGGAAACAGAGAACGAATATTGATCCGAGTAAGTCTCTGAAATCACTCTTGTACCGAATGGTAAAAAATCGATGCCTTAATCTTCTTCGCGATCATGAAAAGCTCATAGTAAACAGTGATTTATTGAAAAATGAGTCCTCTGAACCGCACCCGGAGGAATATGGCGAATATCAAGCCGATGGAAATGGCCTTTCAAACCTGTTACGGGAATGGATAGACTCTTTGCCGGAACGCCAGAAAGAAGCTTTTAAACTGAGCCGGTTCGAAGGATTAAACCACCAGGAAATAGCCGATATAATGGAAATATCAGCCAAAACCGTGAATAATCATATTGTAGCAGCACTTCATCAGCTTCGTGCTTTTTATGAAGATCATCAGAACAATCAATAATACCATCGCATAAAGGACCAAAGCAATGGACAAGAACAAGCATAAGGATACTTTACCAAACCATCTGCTCGAAGAGTTCGATCAAAACGTTCAGCCGGAAATAAACCTGATCTGGGAAAAATCCGGTTTAGCTGAAGATCCCGAAACGTATCTGTCTCCCGAAGAGATTGAGAATGCCTTGCACCTTGTACATGGCAGAATAGATGAAGATGGATCTTTGCCTGACAAGACGAACACAGGCAATATAATTAACGGTTGGATAAACACTTATGCCCGTTTTGCGGTGGCCGCTGTTGCGCTAATTGTTGCAGGAACTCTCTTTTTTCTTATCCCTATAACAGCCACAGTTCCATACGGCGAAATGGCAACCATCGAGCTGCGCGACGGCTCAATAATTGAAGCAAACAGTGGTACAACCATCCGCTACAGCCGACTATACCCCTTTTTGAACCGGCACATAGAATTTAACGGAGAAGCCTTTTTTAAAGTTGAAACGCACAATAACCCCTTCATTGTGAACACAAACGGCGCTACAGTGGAGGTAACCGGAACACAATTCAACATACGTTCCTGGCGTGATGAACCGGACGGGCATATTTCGGTAACCGTTACAGGGGGCGAGGTCCGTTTTCTGCCGGGCCTTGACCAAATTGATCCGGTAACCATCACACCCGGTAAAGAAAGCCGGTGGAGCCAGAAACTAAGCGAGCCTACCCGGCCTGAACCTGTAGTTATTGAAGATATACTGGCCTGGAGAGAGCAGCGTTTTGTGTTCCGCGAGCAACCACTCATCTCTATCTTAATGGAACTGGAGCGACGGTACAATACCACCATCGAATTAACAGTACCCGAAGTAAAACAGAGCCCACTTACCGCGTACTACTCGCAGCCAGCTTCGGTTGAGTCTGTTCTGGACGATATTTGCACTGTAAAAGGCCTGCGATATACTCAAACCACAAACGGTTTCAGAATTTTCAATTAATACTATGGCAGGTTTTCGAAAATATATTTGGCTGATGGTCCCGGTCTGTATCTTCTACGGTGGCGAGCTTTTTGCCCAGGAAAACCAGCAAGAAACCTATTCATTTGAATTTCGAGGAGAAACCCTGAGTGAGGCACTGGATCGAATAACCCGTATCTCCGGGATCGATCTTGTGTACGACCCTAAGCTTGTTAGTGACCATCATGTTTACAAACGGTTCAGCAATAAGCCGGTAAACCTGGTACTGGAAGAACTGCTATCATCTTTCCGGCTTGACTACCTTACCCTCTCTTCAGGAACCATTGTTATTATACGGGCGGTGGCAGAAGGACCCTATTATGGCACATTATCCGGGAAAATTACTGACAGCCAAACCGGGAATCCTCTCCCGGGCGCAACCGTGCTCTTAGCGGATGCATCAGGGGGAACAAGCACGAACCGAACCGGTAACTTCTCTCTGAACCGGCTGCTTACGGGATCCCACACAATCATCTTTAGTTATGTTGGCTACGAACCGGTTATCAAAACATTTCATATTGGTGCAAATGAACAAATTCGTGAACAGATTTCTCTGCAATCGAAACCGGTTCAAGTAACACCGATTGTGGTAGAATCGCACCGTCAGATGCTGCCATTCCGAACAAGCCCATCTATCCCCAACAACCCGGAATGGCAGCCTGCCGGTGTAACGATGGATGCCATCCGAAGCCTTAGCCTTGCCCATGGTGTGCAATATGGCCTGCCAATGGCAGATCTTTCATTGCAAGGCAGCCAGCATGGTGAACACCGATTACTGCTGGACGGCGTTCCGATCTACAACCCCTACAGTTTTGGCCGTCTTTTCAGCTCGTTCAGTCCCTATGCAATCGGCAGTATCAACCTGGAAAAAGCAGGGTACGGTGCAGATCACGGCAGCCAAATTGCCGGTCTGATCGGCTTATCACATGAAAAACCCCAACGCGGAAATAAAGGCATATCCGTGCAGGCGGACCCATTAAGTGTAAACATACGTGGTGATCTTACATTTGACACACCCGGTGAATCAAACCTCTACATTATGACGGCACTGCGCACAAATTTCTGGGATATCTACAGGGATCCCAGCCTGAATCAGACCTTGGAAAACTGGAACCGCCTCGATCCGGCCATTACAAATATCGTTTCTGATCTTGATCACGATGCCTCCTTCTATACACCTTTTTATCATAATTCAGATGTAAAATTTTTTGATTATCACATTGCGGGAGGGTTCGAGTTTAATCCGTTCAACAAGATTTCAGGGTCGTTGTACCTCGCCGAAAATTCTGTATCTACTCAGCTCTTAAACCGGCTTGAGTCACCGGGGAATAGTGACCCTTTTTTGTACGCCGGAGACTATTACGACTGGAATAACGCAATGGCTCAGCTTACCTGGAATCGAATGCTAACCCCGCGTCTCGACATTTCACTGCAAACAAGTTACAGTGCCAACCGATTTCAGCATCAAAACGAAGTTGGAACTACCATGTCGGATACGTTCTTTGAAAGTGTAAACAATATTACTGTACTCTCTGCCAGTTCCTTTAATCGTTCACAAATCAACCTGCCTTCACAGTTCGAAGGAAACCACATTCGGCATTTCATCATCAGGGGTGACGGCTCTTACAGTTTCACCCCGCGATGGCAGCTTGACGGTGGTATACAACTCGATCAAGTATCCTCCGGAGTAGATATTTCCGATCTAACCTACCGAGAAGTACAGACTTCCCAAACCTCATCACTCATAGGCGGGTATTTGAGCAGCAACCATCGGTTTGGAAATCAATGGAAGCTGAATCTTGGATCACGGCTCACCTACTCCGCATTTGCGCAAAATCTATTTATCGAACCGCGCGCTTCCATCCAGTTCGACAATACTGATTCAAAAATTGGCTATTGGAGTGCACGGTTTGCTGGTGGGTTATATCGTCAGTTTATCAATGAATATCAGATAACCAATTCCGGCCCCACATCCATTGTGCCCTCCTTTTCACTCTGGTCTCATGCCGATGGCTCTGCGATTCCAAAAGCGTGGCATCTTTCCGGTTCATTTCTCATTGAACCGGATGAACAGACCGGAATTAAACTGGAGGGATTCTACAAATGGCAACCGGTTGCTAATATTACATCATACGTTTCCCTTGGGCAGCATGAAAATCCGGCCACCGTACCAGAATCTGTTGATCGTTTAAATGTTTTTGGTGAATCAACAGAAATTACTGCACTTGGTGGTGGTGTACGGCTAAACCGTTCATTTGCAAATTCAAGACTCAACCTGCTTGCCGGATACGATTACAGCTACACCCGGGTTGATTACTCCACTCAGTTTGGCCGCACTCTGCCCGCTCCGTGGAGTGAGCCGCATCGAACCCAGTTTCGGGCGATATGGAGAGCATTTCCTGGGTTTTCAGTTGTTTCAAAATGGCAGGGAATCTGGGGACGAACCTGGGCATACAGACAGGCATATTATAACTTTTTGCCCTTCCGAGATTCGGAGGCAGAGTTCCCCATTTCACACAATTCGCCCGAAATGGATACGCTGCCCGCATTTCACCAGGTGGATCTCTCCTTTATTTATCAATCTGGCCTTGGTGCCGCCGATCTCGAAATCAGGATCGATTTGATTAATCTATTCAATCATACCAACATCCTTGATAAAAGTCTCCAGCCCATAATGAATGGCAATGAAAATGTTCATTATGAAATTTATAACAGAGCCCTGCCCGGTTTTTATCCCTCTGCCAGTTTGATGTTGAAATTCTGAAAAATAGTATAGGTATACCACAGGTTTTATGTGTATACAGAGAAACTATGAACCACAAATTCAACGGCTTATGTATCGTCAATACTCTTTTTTGCTGATTTTCCCCCTTCTTATCACCTTCGCAGTTTTGTATCAAATGAGCGATGGAGATCAGGAGAATTCATCAATTAACGCTGTGATTGGGGATG
>SLGA01000059.1 GCA_007123985.1 Balneolaceae bacterium
AAAAGTGGCCCACCATATAAAGTAAGCTGTTGGCCTGTAACAACCGCAATTGCATCATCTGAAGCCAATTTTTCTAACGCGGTTGAGGTATTGGATTGATCTGCAAAGTTTGAATTGAAATCTCGAAGAAACTGAATAGTAGTTTCTCTATTACCTTTAAAAGTATAATCCTGAAGCTTTTTTTTTACAGATTCTTCAGCGAATGGATCCGTTTCGAAAAAGGGTGCAAGTTTTTTGAAGTCGGATGTATATGATTTAAAAAGAGATGTAAAGGGTAATTTAGTAAACGGTAAAGAATCTATTTTCACGCTATCCTTTCAGTTTTTTTATTTGATCTCTCAGTTTAGCTGCTTTTTCATAGTTCTCTGTTTCTATAGCCATTTGCAGCTCCTGTTCAATCTCTTCGAGTTTTGTCATCTCTTTAGATGATTCTCTCTCTTCAACTCCTGATGACTGTTCACCCGGAGTTGTTTCTTCTGTTTCAATTCCGGCTTCATCGAGTACTTTTTTATTTACATAGATGGGGGCATTAAAGCGAATTGCAAGGGCAATGGCATCACTCGGCCTGGCATCGAGCTCAATACTTTCTCCGTTGTTCTTGTAATGAATCTGTGCAAAAAACGTACCTTCATTTAAGTCGTTAATCAATACTTGTTGTACATCTGCATTCAAGCTAACAAGAAGATTTTTCAATAAATCGTGTGTCATGGGGCGTGGGGGCTTGATGCTTTCAAGCTCAAGAGCAATGGCTTGAGCCTCGAATGTACCAATTATTATCGGTAATCTGCGATTACCTCCGGTTTCAGAGAGAATTAAAGCATAGGCCCCTCCGCTGCTCGGGCTTGTGGAAAGGCCTAATATTTCCATCTTAATAGTCTGCAAAATGTTCTCCTTTGAATTAAAACATTATCTTTGCTGAAAGTTAATCAAATTTTCTAAGCTCATAAACACGGCTTTTGTATAAAGAGTTTAACGTACCAACGAAACGAAGTTGTATTCTGAATGAAACTGCCATCTGAAGAGACTTTATGGAAAACAGCATCTATAGGGTTTGGCCTCATTGTGGGTGTTGCGATTATTTCCATCATGCATCAGGTAAATTATCTGTTACACACCATTGATAATTCTACCGCTGCTGATTTGGATTTTGAAACCATGAAGGAGTATTTTTCGCATGTTCCTTTGCTGGCAGGTAAATTAATTTCATTAGTAACAGGCACATTTTTTGCTTCTGCTATTGCTAAACTTGTTAAACCGAATCTTACGATTTCCAGCGCCGTAATTATCGGATCAGTACTGATGATTCTTGGATTGTTTGATATTTTATCGACCAGTTATCCAATCTATTTTAAAATCACTGCACCGATACTTTACATACCTGCGGCTCTATTTGGGTATCTGTTCATCAAAAAAATTCATTTTAAATAAAAAACTATGAAAGTAAGCATACAGGAAAAGAGAAATCCAAAGACTGGTAAACCGGTCACCGTTATCAACAACATTATTCACAATCCACAGGTAATTGAGAAACTAGCAAAAAAATTAAAATCATCTTGTGGAGCAGGTGGTTTTGTTGAAGGTAAGAGTATTACCGTTCAAGGTTCGCATCTACAAAAAGTAAAAAGCATTCTTGAAAGAGATGGTTATGATGTTCAAATAAAATGACACATCACTACAGGAACAGATAACATTATGTTTATTAATTCGTAAGAGATACTTTGGCAATAGTTAATCATTTCTTTTTTAAGTACTCATGGCATCAGGTCATAATTATATAATCATCAAGTGGCTCAGCATTATTATCATGCTGTTTTTTTTACAGATAAATACGTCTGATGCAAGACAGCTGTCAGAAACGGATGGTGATACCCTGAAAGTTGGTTTGGTTTTAAGTGGTGGCGGTGCTTTGGGGCTTGCTCATATTGGTGTAATACAGGCGATTGAAGAAGCAGGTATCCGAATTGATTACATAACCGGAACAAGCATGGGTAGCCTTGTTGGCGGACTTTATGCGATTGGATACACCACTGATCAGTTGCTTGATATAGCCCGATCAAATAATTTTATGGAACTCTTTACTGAACAGAGAAACCGCCGTTACATCACAAATTATGAGCGTACCTTTGAAGATAAAACGGTTGCGTCATTTCCAATCAGCAGAAAGGGTATTGATCTTCCAGTTGGAATCATAACCGGTCAAAATGTATATACGTTTCTCTCCAGACTTACATGGAACGTACACGGGACAGAAGAATTTGATCATTTTCCAATCCCTTTTGCGGCTATAGCAACAGATCTTGAAACCGGAGGTGCTGTTGTATTTCGTGATGGTTATCTGCCCGATGCACTTCGGGCAAGTATATCTATTCCATCGGTTTTTACCCCCCATGAAATAAATGGAAATATCTACATCGACGGTGGTCTAATCAGAAACATACCTGTGCAAGATGCACTTGATCTTGGGGCTAACTATACCATAGCAGTTGACGTAAGCAGCCCGCTGATGCCAAAAGACAGATTAAATACACTTGCTGATATTTTTACACAAAGCTTTTATTTCAGAATTCAGGAGTACTCGGAAATACAGCGAAATTTGGCCGATTATCTGGTCGAGGTAGATGAATTACATGGCCGATACACAGCCGCAGATTTTGATAAAGTAGAAGAACTTATCGCGATCGGGCAAAGAGCCGGGAAAAAACATGTCGAAAAGTTCAGGGAAATAGCTTCTCAGCAAACAATTCCGCCTCCGCCGCGTCCTGGTGTTGGGGCAACCGGTTCCTTGCCAATAAGCCAGATTAGCATTCATGGCAATACAATCTACGATAGTGACTACATTTTGAACCAACTTGAGTTTGAGCCCGGAATGTATCTAAACCCTGACATTATCGAGCAAAAAGTAACAAGGCTATACAGCTCTCAATATGTGAACAACGTAACATACAGGGTTCTTCCGAATGATGATTATTACTATACTCTTCAAATCAATATCTCCGAAAACATAAGGGATGAGTTCAAAGTAGGTGTGCGTTATGAAACAGGCACACAAGCATCCATATTGCTGCAAAGTAACTTTCACAATTTGTTGCATTCCGGTTCTCTGTCAAGGGTTGAAGCCCGCTTGGGTGATAGGCAAAACTATCTGATAGATCATATCTACTTTGGTGTGATGGGTTCAAGGCTGGCACTGCGAACATCCGTTCAATATCAATCAGAAAATGTAGAGTGGTTTTCTGAAAGAGAGAGAATTTCACGTTTTAAGCATGAATCACTTCGGGGTGAATTATCATGGGCTAATTATTTTAGCACAAATAATATGTTCGAAACCGGAATTCGAAAAGATTTTACAAATCACTCTGATGTAATTAATCCTGATTCAATCAGGGCGACTTCGAGAGATTATCACGCCTTTTTTTTACGGTTTACAAGAGATCGACAAAACCGGAGGGCTTACCCAACATCAGGAGAAAAAATAATCATTGAAGGCTTTTTGAGTGATCAGTTTTTTTTAAGCCCCATAAATTTCAGTTCAGCAAAATTTTATTACAACACGTACTATCCCGTTACAAATTATTTTTCCCTAACCAATACGATTTACGGAGGGTACTCCACCGGAACAGATTTGCCCTGGAGCTACTGGAATTCACCTAACAGATATGATGAAATTTTTGGGATGAAACGATTTGGTGGGCTGAACAGATACGAGATTAACTCACGCAATCTCCAGCTGGCTTCTGTAGGCGTTCAACTCGAACCATTCCATCACCGCTTTATAGGTGCAGATGTTTATGCTGCCCGGTTTTTAAACAATTGGGACTTTAACTTCACCGGTGAAGACATCGAGTACGGTGCATCCTTGACAGTAGGCGCACAAACCATATTAGGGCCTATTAAAGCAATATTTTCAACAAGTTCTCTGAATAATTTTAGAGCAGAATTACAAATCGGGCATCAGTTTTGAGCAGTGAAGAATATATATTAAAGCAGATAAAACAGATCGAAGAACAACTAATAAAGCAACCTGAAGATGCAGAATTGATTCACGATCTTGGCGTTGGATATCATTTAATTGGCAATTACCAGGTTGCCGTTATCCAAATTGAACGAGCAATTAAACTCTCACCTTCAAATAAGACCTATCTTTTTAACCTTGGTAATGCTTTAGCTGAATCTGAGGAGTACCAAAAAGCAATAGAGATTTATTATCGTGTACTCGATCTTGATCCATCTCACATCCCGGCATTAAACAATCTTGCTGACTGCTACGAAAAAACAGGATCAGGAGATAAAGCGTTTGAAATTTTTGATTATATAACCCGAATTTCACCCGATAATGCTCTCTCCTTTTTTAACCTGGGAAACTTTCTTTTGAGGGCGAACAGGCATATTGAAGCTGTGAAATGTTATAGAAAAGCTATCGAAACTGAACCGGATTTTACCGATGCATATCACAATATCTCGTGGATATTAACGGAAGCAAAAGCTTATAAAAAGGCTAAGGAGTATGCTCTGAAAGGATTAGAGACTGACCCTGAGAATGAGGATTTAATTAAACTCTTGAGAGAGATTCGAAATTAGAGATGGTAAACTGATTTTTTTACTTTTTCGAAGCCAGCTTTTATTTTTTCTCACCACCTCACCTTCAAGCTCCATTGCAAACAATGCAGCCATTTTTTGATCGAAACCTGGACCGACTTTTATTTTTGGTAGATTACCTAGGTCATCAGAAATAAACTTTTCTTCTCTTGTTTGGGTACAC
>SLGA01000195.1 GCA_007123985.1 Balneolaceae bacterium
AATTGATCTTTCATTGAAAAGTCTTTAGAAAACCGGTTTTTATTCGTGACAGTGTATGTATCATTAACCAGCTTTCTCGACAACTGCCATATTTCAAGCTCTTCAAATGATTTTACAGTAGCCATAATCCTAAATATAAAGTTATAATTAAAAGCTGAAGCCAACAGTTTTAACGTTCAACCTTCAACAGCAAGGCGCCCCAACATTCAACAGTACACCCTCAACCTTAACCTCAACCTCACCCATCCACAAGGCTCATTTCGCGAAATTCAGCACTCGAGAGCAGCAGTTCTTCATATGTTCCCTCTGCGATTATTTTGGCATCCTTCATCATATAAATCACATCACAGTTTTGAACGGTTGTAAGGCGATGGGCAATCATGATCAGGGTTTTATCCCCGCGCAGTTCCTCGATGGCTTTTACCAGGTAGCGTTCGGTGATGTTGTCTAGCGCCGATGTGGCCTCATCCATCACCAAAACCTGCGGATTGTTATATAGTGCACGGGCAATGCCAATTCTCTGCCGCTGGCCACCGCTCAACCGTACTCCGCGCTCTCCCACAATGGTTTCCACACCCTCTTCAAGGCCCTCCACAAGTTCAGCCAGCTGTGCAGTTTTGATGACCTCCAGCAGCAGTTTATCGTCAATATCTTCATCGGCAATGCCAAAACAGATATTCCTGCGGATTGTATCATCGAGCAGGTAAATGAACTGAGGGATATACCCGATGTTCTGCTGCCAGGCGCGTATGTCATCAAATACATTCTTACCATCAACCGATAATGTACCTTTCTGAGGTTCAAGCAGGCCAAGAATTACATCAACCAGTGTGGTTTTACCAGCTCCAGATGGCCCCACAAACGCCACCGCACTATTTTTTGGAATCGAAATATTGATATTCTTTACTGCAGGAACCGAGGTATTGGGATAGCTGTATTCCAGGTTTGAAAGTTCAATAGTGTGTTGCAGTTCGATCGGTTCTGAACCTGTATCCAGCGATTTTCGGTGCATCTGTTTTGATTCGAGATATTCGAGATCATCAAAAATAGCTTCAACCGAATAGGCATTATATCTCAACACATTTGCATTTGAAATAAGCTGATAGATGGATGGCTTCAGCTTTACGATAGCCGCACCAAACATTGCGAGTACGGTGATGATTGAATTAAGCTCTCTGAACTGCAAAACCATTACAATTGCGATAAACAGAATACCCGTAAGTGCAATCAGCTCAATTAATTGCACAGGCATCGCGTTGATCACCCCTTTCCAGAGGTCGTAATATTTATGTTTGGTTGCGTGGAAGTTGTACTCCTTTAAAAAATGTGGTTCCCGGTTGAGTACTTTGGCATCTTTAAAACCGCCAAGGCCCTGCAGGATCGATTTGTTCATCGCCTGCCTGTGCTGCAATGATTCCCGCCCAAATAACTTCACTTTCTTCTTGGTGAGTCTCAGAAAAACCCAGGCCATTCCGCCAAAGAGTAAAATTCCAACACCCGTTATAAATGGTTCCACTATAATCAGGCCTGTAATAATCACAACCGTCATGGTTACGTGCAGAACAATTAAAAGAAGAGGTTTTAACGTGCCGTTCACAACCCTGTCAACCTCTGAGCTTACATTGCGAAGAAGTTCAGATGAATTCCGGCTGATGAAATATGTGTACGGTGAGCGCATATAAGCATTAAACAGCTTGTTCTGCAGAAGTACTTTTCTGTTGAGCATGTATTTGCTTTTAACATACTCGAAGAAAATCATAAAAAGATTTTTTAACAGGTAAACTACAATCAGGACCCCCGCACCGAATACCACCAGCCTTTGCGGTGTTCTGATTCCCCAGTCATCAAGCAGAGGGCCAACAACAGGAGTATTAAGAACCCGTTCAGCATCAATCACAACAGCAACAAAAAGGGGAACCGTACCGATACCGATTACCGCCAATACAGAAGCGATCAGCATCATGATGAAAATAATTGTAAGCTTAAATGCATCACCCGCCGGCAGTAACTGGTAAACTTTCCTAAATGAATTGTACATCCGAAGTTTTTACGTGAAATTGTAACTGAAATGTGCAGGAAAATGGCCCAAAAAAATCGAATTCATGCAATTTTCAGATTGATCAAAAAGTACCATTTTTTCAGAGAAAGAGACAGGCCAATTCCGGTGGTCTAATCTCAAAAAACCGCACACATTCAAAAGTTGTTCTTTAAAGTTTAATTTCAGTTGAATTGAATCATTAGATAATTTTCATGTAAATTGTAATGAGAGGTGCGTCTCCAAAACTTTTTTTTAACCCAAATGGATATGAGAACAATTCTCATAATTGATGATGAGAAAACCACACACATCATCCTGAAAGCGATGTTGAGTGACGAGTATGATCTCATTTTTGCCAGCAGCGCTCAGGAGGGAATTGATATCCTCGGAGAAAAACCTGTCAACCTGGTTCTGCTTGACATACAGATGCCTGAATTTAATGGCGTTGAGCTTCTTGAATCACTCATGATTGACACTCACCTTCAAACCGTTCCCATTGTTATTATGACCGGGAAAGCCACCGAGGAGATCGAAAAAACTGCTCGTGATCTTGGTGCAAAAGAGTTTATGAGTAAATCGTTTCTGTTCACAGAAAAAGAAAAAGCCAGGCAGATCATCAAAAAGATCGCACTCAAAGAGAGCCGCGCTCCGGAACAGCTATTGGGCTACAAGCCTATTTTCAGAAATTTGATGAAGTTGCTTTTAAAGGAGACAATACAGGGTGATTTTATTAAAGCCTGCCGAAAAATCGGGGTTGGGCTGATCTACTCTTTGGGTATCGATTACATCTCATTCTGGACAGTTCAAAAAAACCGAGTGAACCTGATTGTTGCCCTTGGTGATGCACAACCGGATGAATTTGGCCCGGATGAAGTGCGGTCAGGATCGAGCTATAACCAGCTGGTAAATCAAGGCAAAGCATATATGACCAACCATCACGGTTCGGGGAAAAAAGGTTTTTTTGCAAATGAATCACTGAAAAAAGGGCTGAATTCTGAAATTGGTGTACCAATGTTTCGGATATCAAGGGAACAATTGATGTACAACAACATGAAAGTGCCTGACGGTACCGAACTTTTTGGTTTTGTGATCATGAAACGCAGCCGCGTATTTACCACCAAAGAATTTCGGCTGCTCTCATCGTTTATCATTCAAACCGGAACTATTTTCTGGCTCCTTTACCAAAGAATGCTCAAGAGCCTTTCTGAATAGCTCTCTGCCTCTGCTTCTCTGTGTACTGATCACCGGCTGAAATTTTTCCTGAATGTTTCCACTCTAACACGTAGTTTTTTCTATACCAATTAACCAATAAACGTACGTCTAATATGAAAAAAACGTCTGATTCTGCTGACTCAAAACAAACCATTACCCGCAGAAATGCTCTTAAACAAATTGCCGCAGGTGCTGCCACAGTTGCTGCAGCACCATTTGTAATTCCCTCTTTTGCAGGTGCTGCCTCTCCGGCAAGAAATCACCACATTACACTGGCAATGGTGGGTGGTGCACACATTCACGCACCTGACTTTGCCAACCGAATGGCACGCGCTGAAAATGTAACCACAAAATATGTGTGGGACCCTCACACGGAGACTGCCCAAACACGCCGCGATGTAACCGGTGGTGAAATTGCTGAAAGCGTATCGCAAATTGCATCCGACCCTGACGTGGACGGAGTTGTGATCTGCTCTCAGACGAATCTCCATGCAGATCTTGTGCCCGAACTGGCTCGTGCCGGAAAACACCTCTTTGTTGAGAAACCTGTAGGCCTGAATGGTGATGAAGCCGCAGCCATTGCAAACATTGTAAATGAGACCGGAATAATCTTCCAGACCGGATATTTCATGCGCAGCCAGGCTGTGAATCTGAAAATAAAGCAGCTGATTACTGACGGAGCACTTGGTGAGATAACGCGCCTGCGGTTAAGCAATGTTCACAGTGGTGCCATTGGCGGATGGTTTGATGGCGAATGGCGATGGATGGCCGATACTGAACAGGCCGGGGTTGGCGCATTTGGCGATCTGGGATCGCACGCTTTTGATCTGCTGCTGTGGTTCATGGATGGAGATGCTCCTGCAGCTTGCACCGGCTATGTTGATACTGTACTGGATCGTTATCCCGGCTGTGATGAATATGGGGAGGGAATGGTTCGGTTTGAATCGGGTGCTGTGGCTACCGTTGCCGGCGGATGGGTGGATCATGCCAATCCGAATCAGGTGGAAATCTCCGGTACCAAAGGGCACCTGCGGGTAACAAATGGACGATTATATCTGCGCATCCCTCAAATGGATACGGATGCATCCCAAGCCTGGGATGATCTTCCCGAAAGCCTGAAACACCCTATCGAGCTCTTTTTTGATGCCGTTGCCGGGAGTGATGTGCCATTAATTACTGCAGATGAAGCGGCGAAGGTGAATAATCTGGTTACCCAGATCTACAGAGGGCACCAAACCAGCAGCTGGGTTGAGATTTAGGAGTTAAGGTCGCAGGTCTCTGGTCGAAAGTCTAAGGTCTATATCTGATCCATGACTTTTGACTTTTGACCTTTGACTTTCAGACCTTCAGACTTTCTGCTGATTTAGTCGTAAAACGATGCGGCTTTTTCGGGACTCATTTCCGGATTTTGGTAGTCAATTCCCATTGCTGCAGTCATCCAGTAGAAAAGATCCGTGTTATCAATCAGTCCAAACGG
>SLGA01000117.1 GCA_007123985.1 Balneolaceae bacterium
GTTCAACGGAAGAGGAGAAACAACAGCAGATTCAGAATCTGAAGGCTTTTCAAAATATGAACCAAAACGCATCAGAGAAAGCCATTGAAAACCTAAAAGCTACTGCACGAAATAATGGAAACCTCTTCGCAGAACTTATGGAAACGGTGAAGGTTGCTTCACTGGGTCAGATTTCCAGGGCTTTGTACGAGGTAGGCGGGCAGTACCGTCGAAATATGTAGCAAAACTAAACATGGTATGTTTGTTTAACCCATAGAAATGAACAATCCCGAAAAACAGACCAGGGCTTAATCGCAGCCCGGCTTCGAAGAAACAAACTTTGTTTGGGTAAAGATCAGCAAATAGCCTGGTCAGCCTGCAGCAAGCATTCCCAACATTCGCTGGGCGCGTGTTGCCTGTTGGCTGTTGGGATATTCTGTTAAGATGTTTTCCAAATGTTCGATAGCGCGTTGGTTATTACCGGCCTCTATGTAGGCTTGGGCAGCTTCAAACAGGTTGTAGGGTGTGGTTGAAGAATTTTCATCCCAGTTGGCAGCACGCTCAAATTGCCGTGCAGCTTCTTCATATCTTCCAAGTTCCATCAAAATATTTGCATGCATGGAGATTGGTGCAACTCCTAAAATACCCCTTGGTGGTGAAAACCGGTTTATATATTCAAGTGCCTCTTCAAAATTATTCAGCTCAAATTCGGCGATAGCTGCATAGTAGTTTGCAAGATTTCCGGAGCTTGTGCGCCCGTAGTTTCGTGCTATCTGTACAAAACCAAGTGTAAATTCATCTTCATCTCCATATAGAGCCCGTTCGATATCACCTTGTAAAAGTGCTTGTTCAGCAGTACCTAAGAGCACTTCTGCTTGCTGCGACTGCTGATTTGAGTAAAATACATAACCGATAACCATGCCTATCACAAGTATAATACCAAGAACACCGCCAATTACAGTTGCCTTATTCTGGTTGTAGAAATACATGAACCGTGAGGAATACTCAATCAGTAAATCCTGTTCCAGGTCCTCTTTAGATAATTTTTTACTCATAAAAAAATGGTTGTTAACGCTTATTCAATGTGTGATATACAATTCTTTTACAGAACGGTAAAGTTAAAATTACTTTGCATTATAACCAAGAAAAAAGGGAGTAATCAAAGAACAGATATACTGTTTTCCAACACACCATTTTGTAGTGTGTAGCGAGTATCACATTTGGCGGCAATCTCCTCTTCGTGAGTGATTAAAACGATGGCTACATTCTCAATTTCACGAAGCTGGAAGAGTAGTGATAGAATTGTATCGGTATTTTTTTCATCCAGGTTTCCGGTTGGTTCATCTGCAAGAATAATGGAGGGATGATTTGTAAGGGCACGCGCCATACTTACACGCTGCTGCTCACCGCCAGAAAGCTGGGAAGGCCTGTGTTGAAGACGCTCAGCCATGCCGAAACGTTCAAGCAGTTCCTCAGCTCGTTTTTCCGCTTCCGAAAATTTTACATCCTTAATCAGTGCCGGCATCATCACATTTTCAATTGCTGTGAACTCGGGCAGCAGATGATGAAACTGAAAGACAAAGCCTACATTTTGATTTCGCAATTCAGCAAGCCTGTCGGGCTTGTGTTTGTATATTGATTCGCCATGCCAAAAAACATCTCCGGATGTGGGGCGATCCAGACCGCCAAGAATATGGAGCAGTGTACTTTTCCCGCTACCACTCGAACCTACTATGGAGGCTATCTCTGATTGTTTCACCTCCAGGTTCACACCCTGCAATATGTTTAGTTCACCTTCACCTGATTCAGACTTGAAATTTTTAGTTACTGCAGTGCAAAGAAGAATAATTTCAGGATCCATTCTACATCTTTCTATTTTGAAATTCAGGGTAAATAACGGGCTCAATAGATACACAGGAGCCATTTTTAGTTTCTAAATCCATCACAACACCACAAAGTCTGTTGTCTTTATCTGCAATAGAGTAACGTTGTGGTGTGCCGAGTGTAAATCTGTTGATTGATGTTTTTTTGTTCATCCCAATTACAGAGTCGAACGGCCCGGTCATACCGGCATCTGTAATGTATCCGGTTCCTTTTGGAAATATTCGTGCATCGTTGGTGGGAACATGTGTGTGTGTACCGACAATGGCAGATACTTGTCCGTCTGTGTGCCAGGCATAGGCTATTTTTTCTGCAGTTGCTTCAGCGTGAAAGTCAACAACGATAAGATTGGTTTCTGCTCTAATCCGGTCAAGAACCCAATCTGATGTTGAAAAAGGGTCATCAATTTGTTGCATAAATGTGCGCCCCTGAAGATTTAAAACAGCTATCTTTTCGTTGCTATTTTTAAGCGGATATATGCCGTAGCCATAACCCACGTTGCCTTTTGGATAGTTAAGCGGGCGAAGCAAACGCTCATCAGTTTTCATGTAGGAGAAAATTTTCCATTTATCAAACGAGTGATTACCGCCAGTAATCACATCCACTTCAAGCTTATAAAGGCGTTTAACGATTTCCTGATTAATACCGCGGCCTTCATGTGAATTTTCGCCGTTGGCAATGATGAAATCGGGTTTGTATTTATCCCGAAGAGCCGGAAATATGGTTTCAAGAAGTGATAAACCGGGTTCTCCAACAATATCGGCTATAAAAAAAATACGTACAGTATCAGGCATACAATCAGTTTATTCGTAAAAATAGTGAGAGGGAAGGTATCAATTTGAGCAGTTAGAAGGTAATTGAATAGCTCTGATAAACCAGACTTCTACACAAACTGAACCACAGTATAAAAATGAGTTAAACTGCCGGCAAGAACAAACAGATGCCAGATTCCATGCGCGTATCGGTGTTTATCGCTTAGTACGTAAAATATCACACCCATTGTGTAGAATAGGCCACCCGTAATTAGCCAGGTAAATCCGTGAGTGGAAATTTCATTCAGTAGTGGTTCTGCAGCAAAAACAGCAATCCAGCCCATAATAAGATAAATTGCAAGCTGTATGGTTCTGTTGCCGTGTTTGTGAACAATATCCAGAATTATACCAAATAGAGCGAGCCCCCATACAATCCCGAAGATTGTCCAACCAATTTCACCCCGGAGTGTAACAAGCGTAAAAGGAGTGTATGTACCGGCGATTAACAGATAAATAGCGATGTGATCGAGTTTTTTAAAGATTTGCTTCAGCTTTCCTTTAAAACTGTGGTAGAGTGTTGAGAATGTGTAGAGTGCCAGTAACGAAATACCATAAATTGTGTAGCTTACCATTTTCCAGGGATCGCCGGATGTAACGGCAACGTACACCAAAATGGCGAGGCCTGCTACCGAACCTATACAGCCAATTAGATGTGTATAACTGTTAAAACGTTCGCCTCTGTACATATTAATGGTGCCGTTAGCTTATTTCTTTGAGAAGTTTGGAAACCTCTTTGTTAATCTGTTCCATTATTTCATCTTCTCTGTGTTCTGTTTGATTCAACCGTGCGCGAAGCTCAAATAGTTCCTCAGTTATGCTGAGGCAGGTTAATATCATTATGGTTGAATCGGGTTGATTGGAAAATTGATTACGGAAGAGTTTCAGTTTTTCATCAACGTATAGAGCTATTCGTTTGGTATTTTCAACCTCACTCTCATGAACCTTCAGAGGAATCTGTTTTCCGAGAATGGTTACTTTAATGGGTTGCATATTACTCATCGAGATGCCTGTCTATCTTTTCAATTAAACCGGTAACATGATGCTTCATGGCGATGCGTTCTGACTCACTGATACTGGAAAATATGTCGGTCTGACTTTTATGGACATCATTAAGTTTTGACCGAAGCCTCTGATTTTCTTTATTAAGATCTCTGTTCTGCTTCTTCAGATGTTGTACCTGAACGCGTATCTGCTCTAAAAGATTTTGGAAATTCTCTTTATGGAGTTCGTTCATGGTTTTTGGTGGTTATCAGGATCTGAGTTTCGCGCCCGCAGATTTTTCAAGCTGTTGCACAATTTTTTTAACTACAGGCTCTACATCTTTGATGTTCAATGTCTTATTAGAATCTAAAAAAGTGAGCCTAAAAGCAATACTTTTTTTCTCTTTTCCAAGGTTTTCACCCTCATAAACGTCAAAAACTTGTACGGATTTCAGCAAATTGCCGGCACTCTTTTTTATCTGATCTGTTAATTCGCCTGCACGTATTTGCTTATCAACTGTAAATGCTGCATCAAATTCAAAAACTGGAAATTTAGGCACCGGCTTATAAACCATTTCATGTCGGCCGGTTCCGAGTTCAAACAGTTTTGTAACATCAATTTCAGCCGCAAACACATCATGTTCAACATCAAAACCTTTTAACAGGGTTTCATCGACAGAAAACAGCTTAGCAATCGGTATGTTGTTAAAGTAATACGAAAGCAAGAGGTTCCCATCGGTTTTTCTTACCAGCTTGTCATTAATATTCAGCTCAGTGAATAGTGCTTCAATATCTTTCTTCAGATCAAACAGAGAGAATCGTTCTGCTTTACCCGGCCAGCCTTCAGATTCTTTGTTACCGCTTACTCCGAGTAAAAGTTTGGTATGTTCCTCAACACCTTCGATCCAGGTTCCGCCATTATCGATTTTTCTGAAAGTGTGCCCAACTTCAAAGAATTTAAGCTCTGTTGCATTTCTGTTGAAATTATAAGCAGCAACTTTCAAAAATCCGCCGATCAAATCTGTTCTGAGTGTAGTATTTTCTTGTGAAACCGGATTTAATGTGTCTA
>SLGA01000197.1 GCA_007123985.1 Balneolaceae bacterium
ATTTTTATTAGCAGAAGGCTGTATGGAGCAGATCAGGCGCTTTTATACTCTTCGTACTGTTTATATGTGTTGTATTTATAGTTGTAGTAGTAGTATTCACGGCTTTTCTGATGTTTATAAGCCGTAAGAACCGTACCGAGTATATCCGCATTGATCTGTTCAAGGTTTTCGAGTGTCTGTTCCAGTTCAAAACTTCTTGTATCGTTAAAGCGGCTTGCCACAATAACCCCGTCTGCATACTGCATCAGCGGGGCGGCATCGGTAATAATTCCGTATGGCGGTGTATCAATGATAATATGGTCGTACTCTTTACGAAGGGCTTCAACCAGGTTCCTCAATTTTCGGCTCTGCGTTACTGCTGCGGGATTTGCCACCTCTTTTCCGCTGGTGATCAGGTGTACGGCCGGTGCCAGTGTCTGTACAACGGCCTCTTTCAGGGCAAGATCTTTATAGAACAGCCCGGTTAATCCCGGTGTTCGCTCCTCTCCCGAGAGCGTATGCAGGTTCGGCCTCCGCAGATCGGCATCTATCAGGATTACTTTTTTCCCCGACTCTGCCAGTGTTACGGCAAGGTTTAATGAGGTGGTGGATTTGCCTTCGCTTTTTTTAGAGCTGGTTACCACAATCACCTGGCACTTTTTATCGGGATTGGAAAAAACCACATTGTTGTGAAGCCGCCGGTACGACTCTGCTATCGGCGAAATTGGATTCAGCAGGGTTTCCCAGCTTGTACTTACCCGTTTCCCTTTTACATTGGCAAACTCGCTGCCTTTATAATTCTCTTTTACATGCTTGCTGAAATCGGGAATTACCGCAAGCAGCGGGTAACCGGTCTCTTTCAGTTTTTCGGCACCATCTATCTGGTTGTGGAAGGTCTCCCTGGTTACAACAAAACCAACGGAGAAGATACCCCCGAGTACGAGGCCAACCAGTGCAAAGAGCAGTTTAACAGGCCGTACCGGTTGCGTAGGATAGGTTCCGAAATCTATGGGGCGGCCTGCACCAAACTGGGTCTGTTCCCAGAGTTGTGTTTCGGCATACTGGCTCGAAATGGTTTTAAACACCTCTTCCTGAATCTGCACCTCTCTGCGAAGACGGGCCAATTCCAGGATGTTGTCGGGCAGGCCGTCAAAAAACTCATTCTCTTCGGCCATTCGTTCACTAATTACCTGCTCTTGTGCATCCAGCTGCGACTCCTGGATGCGAAGTTCAATAAGCTGACGCCTCAGATCCAGGATGCGGCTTGTAACCCCGCCATCTTCCTGCTCAAGAAACCCGATAAAGACGTCACTGTCGTCTGCATTAATCAGGCTGTTCGACATCTCCTGAATTTCACTTCTCAATGTTTCAATATCTTCCAGAACACCCATGTAGCGTGGTTCAGCCTCCGGATTGTTCCGCAGACCCGGGTTTCGCTGAAGCATCAGCGACTGCTCCGTTCTCAGTTCAGCCAGCTGAAGTTGTGCCCGCTGGATGCGCCCGCTCACATTATCCGACAGCCGTTCGGCAAGGCCCGGCCGGATCTGATCGAGCTGCGATTCGTAGGATTCGATGGATGAGTTGAGTGCAACCCGCTGCACACGAAGCTGCTGCCTCTGGGTCTCAAGTTCGGTGAGCCGTTCAATTACGGCCTGGGTCTGTCCGTCCACCTGGATCAGGTTGGTGTTGCTCTGATAATCCCGCAGTGCAATTTCGGATTGTTCAAGCTGCTGGCGGATGTTATCGCGCTCCCGTTGCAGAAAATCGAGTGCCGAGTTGGCCGCCGTTCTATTCTGGCGTGCCGAAATATCGGTATAACTCTCCATTGTAATATCCACCAGCGTTTTGGCTTCCAGCGGGGAGGGGCTCTCGTATGTGATACGAATAATATCTGCATCCCGGTTCGAACGCTCTACTTCCAGGCGTCTGTGTACACGTGATTCCAGCTCAGCTGAGGTTATTATTGTGGAATCTTCCGGGAAATCCATCCAAAGTATCGGGAAAACTTCGCCGTTTTCCATCCTCTCCTGCTCCATAATTCTCGACGCAATTTCGGCTGCCGTACTTCTGGACTGGAGAACCTCAATTTCGTTCACCAGGCGGCTTCCCGTACCAACACCGAATGAGGTGGAGAGAACATTTGACAGGTCGGTACCGGATGATGAAAACCGGTTTCTGTCGTCCGTTATCAGTATGGTACCAGAACTCTGATAGATCGGAGTAATCATACTTGCGATAAAAAGTGAGGCCGCAAGGCAGATAATGGTAAATCCGGCAATCCACCACTTGTAGCGAAACAGAGTGCCCGCAAGCTGTTTCAGATCTATTTCGTCATCGTCGGTATTTCGATTACTGTTACCCGGCTTTCGCTTAGGTACTGCCTGGTTATGATGCCCGTTTGCAGATGGCTTGCTGCTTCCGTTTTCAGATGAATATGAATTATTGTGGTCTGTACTCATGGGATAATTATTACAAAAAAAATGCACGTCAAAAATAAAAGGCCGTAATGCTAACCATTTTAAATAAAACTGTGTTATGATTGGATTAAAGGGGTAATATCTATAAAACTTTTTATAGACATGGCTAAAATAATAAAGTTTCTGGCATGTCAAAGCAAATGGATCTGAGTACTCTGCCGCTCGAACAATCGGAATGGGTCAGCCGGCAACGAACTACTCCATACCGGTTGCTCAGAGCACGAACAGGTACAGGTATAAAATGGGGTTGTAAAGGTTTTCTGTTATACATGAAACAAGTTTGGTTCACTATACATCTGTTTTTTCGGGTGTACGTTCAGATCCGGCTTTCACCTTACGCACCTCAACGCCTGTGGCAGCGCCATTTTCTTCGGATTGAATAACAGAATGAGCAGTAAACAGAATATCCGGATGTATTGTTTGAATAATTTTTCGTTTAATCGAAACTGTAGGCAGTAAAATAATGGAGAGTAAAACAGTGAGAAGAAGTAGCAGATTTATCGATTGAATGTAATAACTGCCTGCCAGTACAAATCCAAAGATCACGATGTTCATCATGATCAGTAAAAATGTGGTTTGTGCATGATTCAGACCCACACCAATACACTGGTGATGCACATGGTTATTGTCCGGATAGAGCGGGGATTTGCCGCTCAGTGTGCGGACCAGAATTACCCGTAAGGTATCGTAGAGCGGTAAAATGAGAATAGCAACCAATATAACCGGTACAGCAGGCTGCCAAAAAGCGCCCGGACCCAGTGCAAGGCCTGTATTCAGGAAATGTATTCCCGTAAATGCTAACAGGAAGCCGGCTATCAATGAGCCGGTATCACCCATAAAGATGTTAGCCGGAAACCAGTTGTGAAGCAGAAATGTCCCGTAGGATACAGCAAGAATAATACAGCAGGTAAACAGACCCAGTTGACCCGTAGAGTAAAAAAGACCTGAAAACAGGAGTGCAGCGAGACATGTTACCGATGCTGCCAGGCCGTCAATACCGTCTAATAGATTTATGGCATTTATCATTACGATAATTACTGCAAAGGTAATGGTTATAGAGAAGTAGTACGGCAATTCGAAGATGCCAAAAACCCCTCCAAAACTATCCACGGTTAAACCTGCACCAAAAATAATAAGTGCCGATGCAGCAAATTGAGCGATCAGTTTTTTTGTGGGTGATATAATGAGCAGATCATCTTTAACACCGGCTATAAAAAGGACAAGTAAAGAAGCGATCAGGTAATTGTAGCCCGGTATATTGATTGATGATGGTTTAAGAGACAACCCTATCACAAACCCGATTACAAGCACAATACCGCCAATATTTGGTACAAAACCGCTGTGAATTTTGCGTTCATCGTGATAGTCGTCAAACAAACGCTTCAATTCAGCGATCGCAATAATCTTAGGTATCCCCAATAAAACGATAAAAAATGTAACCCCTGATGCTAAAAAAAGCCACCATAGAGAATGTAATTCCATAGTGTGTATGTAGCAGAAAAAATTAAAAAGAGTTGTTTATTGGAAACCCTCAACTGCCAAAAAACAACCTTTACTCCTTCTTTGATGATGATTTAATTTAACATATAACAATTCTAAAATTCCATACAAAATAACTATTTAAGAGTTTCCCATCTGCAAACAACGTATCAAACCCTTAAGATTATAGTTGTGTAGATGTTAAACTACTATTTTTACACAATTAACTGTGTGTCGGCGGGCTATTTTGTGTGTAGATCAATCTGCAGATTTAATTCTTTACCGAAAAAGAGGTGTAGAAATTTTTCTCAACTATTTGCAAATTTTGTGCGGAAATGTGTAACAAATTCATCACAATTGATTCATTTTTTTTGTAATTGAATCTTCAATCGATTTCATGTCTTCACCTTTTGCCACTACGCTTCCCCAACCCCACGTTACTTATCATGACCCTATCGAAATCCTCGCCTCGGGGTGAAATATTCCTTCCGTGATGTCGAGCGCAGTACCAGCAGTACCAGTATACATTTCGCCGGGACATAACACCACCACCCGTCATGTCGAGCGCAGTACCGGCGTGCATTTCGCCGGGACGAAGTCGAGACATCTTAGGACCTATGATTGGAATTCGAAAATTGGAATTTTCCCCCAACCCCTCGATACTAATCATGACCCTATCAAGCTCCTCGCCTCGGGGTGAAATATTCCTTCCGTGATGTCGAGCGCAGTACCAGCAGTACCAGTATACATTTCGCCGGGACATAACACCACCACCCG
>SLGA01000265.1 GCA_007123985.1 Balneolaceae bacterium
CTCGAACTGCCGATATCTTCGCCATAAACCAAAATCTGAAGTTCTGTTTCCTGAAAACCGGTCCACCAGAATTCAGGCTCCACCCGTTCGATGTCAGCAATCTGCGCGTGCAGGGTGGCAACGGTTGTAAATAAAATGATAAGTAGTGAATAGAATTTCTTCATCATAGCTGGATCGGTTTAATAATTCATGGCTTAGAACTGGTGTTTATTAAATATAAGAGATCACCCTGAAAAAGCCTTGATATCTGCAGATCAAATTCTTGTGTGATCTTTTATTATTTTTCAGCTATGCAGAACATTCAGCCGCCGTCGTGCATTCTTTGTAATCATCCGCTAACGAAAGAGAAAGCCACTCTTCGGTATTACACCTATTACAATTGCGGCAACTGCGGGTTGATTTTTGCGGATCCGTCTCAAAGACTTTCCCTTGAGGAGGAAAAACAGCGGTATGATCATCATCAAAACAACCCAAACGATCCGGGTTACCGGAAGTTCTTAAACCGGATCTTTGAGCCGCTCAGCGCCAGGTTACAACCCGCAAGCTGCGGGCTGGATTACGGCTCGGGTCCCGGTCCAACGCTGCATATTATGTTTGAAGAGGCAGGCCACGCTATGAATATCTACGATCCGTTTTATGCACCAGACAGATCTGTACTGAACCTGAAGTACGATTTTATCACAGTAACCGAAACAGCAGAGCACTTTTACAAGCCGGTCGAGGAGTTTGAAAAGCTTTGGGAAATGCTAAACCCCGGCGGTTATTTGGGAATCATGACGCTTCTGGTTCCAAAGAATATAACCTTTGAAAAGTGGCACTACATTCGGGACGATACGCATGTTTCATTCTACTCAGAAGTCACATTCCAATGGCTGGCAAACAGATATGGAGCTATAGCTGAGATTTTTGGAGACAGGGTTGTTTTGTTGAGGAAGGAATAAACATTAAAATGTTTGTGATAATCTGCAGGATTGGCTTAATTTCGAAAATTGATTTAATCTGCTCAGATACTGACTAACAGAAAAAATGACATCATTTAACAAACTTCTTTTCCTGTTTTTGGGACTGTTATTTATAGGAATGATACCTCTTCATGCGCAAACACTCTCCCAAAACGCGTTGCAAAAAATTGTCAATGCTGAGTCCATTGAACAAAGTCTATCGGCAAGAAACTTTGCTCCTGTTGTAGTAATTCTGAACTTGGAGATGCAAAAATTTCATGAGATAACACCGGATGAACGATCATTGCAGCAGCTTAGAATCAGAGAAAGCCAGGATTTAGTTCTTGCTGAACTCGAAGGGTTACAATCAGTTGGAGTCAAAAGGTTTAACTCATTTCCATACCTGGGTATTAGCGGTAATCGAGATGTTATTGAAAAGCTCGCAGAATCACCTCATGTCAGGGCTATTATTCCGAATGAACTGTCACGACCACATTTGACGGAATCAGCTGAACAAATTGGTGCTCCCAGAATGTGGGATAGTGGTTATACGGGAGAGGGCAGAACAATTGTTATTTTAGATACGGGTGTGGATGTGGATCATCTATTTTTCGGAGACAGAATTGTCGATGGGGCATGTTTTTCCAGTACATTTTTAAATGAAGAACCGGAACCGGAAACAGCGGAAGAAAATGGAAACGGTAACGGTGATAGTGAACCGGATCTGTATTCGGAAACACTTTGTGTTAATGTTGAGAATGAACCGGTATCATCTGCATTTGGAATTGATGCAGGCAGAAATTGTGATGTTGGAGTTGATTCGTTTTGTGACCATGGCACTCATGTTGCAGGTATAGCGGCCGGAGGTGATGCGTTTGTAGAGATATCGGGAGAACCAACGCCTATCAGCGGAGTTGCAAAAGGAGCAAATATATTTCCAATACAAGTATTTAGCTTGATCTACGATGAATCATTTTGTGGGTCAGGTGATCCATGTGTTGGTTCGTTCTTTACCGACCAAATCAGGGCTCTGGAACACATCCTTGAGTACAATGATGATCCCGGAAATTCTCCTCTTGATTTCTCATCCATCAATATGAGCCTTGGCGGGGGATCCTTCGATGCGATTTGTGATGAAATAAGTGACGGAAATGGAGGTACAATCCCGGAGCCAAGAAAAGCCGTTATGGATGCTCTAAAGGCTGCAAATATTGCAACCATTGTATCATCGGGTAATGCAGGTAACCCCGGTGAAATATCTGCCCCGGCCTGTATCTCAACAGCAATTAGTGTTGGTTCGGTTACAAAAAGTGATGCCGTTTCAAACTTCTCAAATGCTGCAGGTTTCCTGGATCTTCTTGCTCCGGGTTCATCAATTAGATCATCTGTTCTGAATAACCAGGTAGGTTTTAAAAGTGGAACTTCCATGGCTGCTCCGCATGTAGCAGGTGTATGGGCACTATTGAATCAGGCATATCCCGAAAAAAATGTGGATGAGATCTTAACAATTTTAAAAGATACCGGTGTGCAGATTACAGACACCCGCAACAGCCTTGTCTTCCCGCGAATTCAAATTGATGAAGCAGCTTCACAGGATTTTATTGCCGAAATTGGCGATGGATCTCTTGTTGGGGAAGATGGTGAGGGCTGGCGATTTTTAAGCTCCCCTGTTTTATCAAGTTATTCTGATCTGTTGTCAACTATCTGGACTCAGGGTTCTGTCAATTCAAAGGGTCCATCAGTACTTTTGGAAAACTCAAATGTGTTGATTTACAATGGGTCTGTTTATGAACCGGTCAGTGATTTAAGCACTCCGATCAACATGGGAAGTGGAATGGCTGTTTATGTTTATGCAGATGATAATTTTGATGGATCAGAAAATGATTGGGGCAAACCACTGGAAGTACGGGGTCCTGCAATTTTTGGTGATGTTGAAGTGGATCATTTACTTTTTGATGGTGCAACAGAAGATGAAGTTTACTCACTTCTGGGAAATCCGTTTGAGACAGCAATTGATTTTGATGAATTTATCAAAAACAGTTCGGTTGGCAATATTGTCTATGTGTACGACTATTCATTTAGTGAATCTGACACGGGTTTTTCTGAGCCGGACGAACCCGGAGGTACATCAGGAGGAGCGTTTCGCGCATGGAATGGCTCAACAGGCAGTTTAAATGGAGGTCTTATCGCACCATTCCAGGGATTCTTTATTTTTTCTGATGGCGCTAATCCTGAACTAACTATTCCGCAAAGTTCTAAAGTTGATCCGGCTGATGTACCATTCTATAAAGAGCGGGAAGAAGATCCGGTTATTAGATTCGCTGCCCGTATTAACGGAAGCCACATCGCAGAAACCTGGGTAAGTTTCACTCCGGAAGGTTCCGTTGAACGAACTTCATATGATGCCCCGTTGCTATATCCGTTAGACTTTAAACCATTTTTATCACTATACACAAAGACAGATGAAACTCTATTTAACATAAAAACCCTGCCGCTGGAATTTGAAGCGCCTGTAAGAATTCCTGTTGACCTGCAAGCCTGGCAACCAAACGGTAATTCTGAAAATCCCGGTTATGTGCCTCTAACAGGAACTGTTGAACTGGTCTGGCCAAAATTTGAGCATATCCCTCAAAACTGGACCGTAACACTTTCAGACCAGCTCACGGGCGAGAATATAAATCTGAGAACCGCTGAACGGTACATTTTTGAGACAGGTAGTTCTCCTATGAAAATCAACTCTATTCCTTATGAGTTAAGGATTCAACCGGCAAAATCAATTACAGAAGGAGAAAGCAGGTTTATCCTTAATATCCACCCTTTCCCTGTTGATGATCCATCCATAGATGAACTTCCCGGAGTAGTGAACCTCTCCCAAAACTACCCGAATCCCTTCAACCCGAGCACGCAGATTCGGTATGAGCTGCCGCAAGAAAGCAATGTTACCCTGGATGTTTATTCCATAGAGGGGCAGCTTGTGGCAACACTGGTGAATTCGGTACAGCCTGCAGGTATGCATACCGTACATTTTGACGGGTCCCGACTTGCAAGCGGTGTATATCTGTATCGCCTGACCGCGGGAAACAATATGCTCTCAAAAAAAATGATACTCATCAAGTAGCAAAAAAAGGGCTTCAATTATTTGCAATTAAAGCCCGATAAGATTCGTCTGGTTGCCCGCTAATGCCTATTTTCAGGGTGAAAACTTTGAAATAAATAACATCAACATGATCGAATTTTTAGCGTATCGCGTGGGGCGCCTTCTTTTTGCACTGCCGTTCGGCATTTTTGGAATCATTCACTTTATGATGGGACGGGAAATGGCCGGCATGGTTCCAGATTTTGTACCTGGTGGGATAGTGTGGGTCTATCTGATTGGGTTAGCTCTCTTTGGTGCCTGCTTCAGTTTTGTAACTCAGGTGCGTGTAAAAGAAACTGCTCTGCTTCTTGCCCTGCTTCTGCTGGTTTTTGTGGGGACTGTGCATGTGCCCGGTGTAATGGCCGAAACACCGAATGCACTCTTTAATCTTCTGAAAGATACATCCCTTGCCGGTGGTGCCCTGTTGCTGGCCGGGCTCTACTCCGATGATGATGAGAATGAACCGGAACCATTAGATTGAGCCCGATTTTCCGGATGAAAGTAGAGTGGTTGCTTTTGCAATTACCCAAGCCAAAATCGTAAACCAATTATTGTAGAATACATGAACTCTGAAAAATTACGCGA
>SLGA01000140.1 GCA_007123985.1 Balneolaceae bacterium
AAACACTTAATAATATGTCGAATAACAGGCTCTGAAATTTTTGAACGTTTATAATACTTGTTAATCATTGTATAGCAATATGTTACAAACAATCATAACATGCTATACTTCATAAGACCCTTAATAGATAATTAAAGCCTTATTTTGGCTTAGTTTTTTCGATGTTATCGAGAAGTGCTTCAGCCTCTTTGATGAGATCATCAGCACGTTTTTTTGCATCCGTTACTACATCATCACTCTTTTGTTTGGCATCTGAAGTAAATTTCTCTTTTTCTGCCTTCAGTTTTTTGATGAGATTGTTAATTTCGTCACCATAAGAACTAACTCTATACGATAATTTACCTCTTGTATTAGACCCTGAATCTGGTGCATACAACAAAGCAGCTATAGTGCCTACTGCTGCTCCTGTGAAAAATCCGAGAATAAAACCTTTACCTGATCTGCTCATAAATATTCTATTAAGTTTTTACTTTTACCTAAATTATAAAAATTGAAGCGAAGTTTAAAAATAAACATCACTTACTTACGCCAAACAATTCTTTATCTTTAAACTGAAAATTAATCTAATCAATTACAGCTAATGAAATTTTTTATCGATACAGCCGATCTCAATGAAATACAAGAAGCCAACGACTTAGGAGTGCTCGATGGAGTTACGACAAACCCAAGCCTCTGTTTCAAAGTGGGAGTTAACGATTTTGAAGGTCATATCGCTAAAATTTGTGAAATTGTAGATGGTGATGTTTCTGCTGAAGTAATTTCCACCACATACGATGAAATTGTGGAAGAAGGAAAAAAAATAGCTTCAATTGCTGATAATGTAGTTGTGAAAGTGCCTTTGATAAAAGATGGAATTAAAGCTATAAAAACATTTACTGATGAGGGTATCAAAACAAACTGTACGCTCTGCTTTTCTGCATCTCAGGCGCTTATTGCCGCCAAAGCAGGTGCTACCTATATATCACCGTTTATAGGCCGTCTGGATGATATTTCGACAGATGGTATGCAGCTTATTGCAGATATTCGCATGATATATGATAATTACGGAATTGAAACAGAAATTCTTGCTGCAAGTATCCGCCATCCCATGCACTTTCTTGAATCAGCGAGAATGGGTGCCGATGTAGCAACTATGCCGCTTAAAGTGATTGAACAATTACTGAAACACCCTCTTACTGATATTGGTCTGAAAAACTTCCTGGCTGATTGGGATAAGCTACAGCAAAGTTTGAAATAGATATTAGTCATTAAAAGTATGTAGGGATGCTTCCCAACCGATGATGATTTTTTTTCGGGTTTCTCCCCACATATAACCTCCTAATTCACCGGTTGCTCTAATCACTCTGTGACAGGGAACGAGGTACGCAACCGGATTCTGCCCGATGGCTGTCCCCACTGCGCGCTGGCTATTAGGATTGCCGATCTCTTTAGCCACACTGCCATAAGTTGAAAGGTTACCCGTCGGGATTTTTAATAAAGCTTGCCAAACCTTTAGCTGGAATTCAGTTCCTTTCAGATGAAGCTTAATCACCGGCAATTGTTTTGGTTTGAGTGCAATGGCTGAAAGGGCACGTATCTGATTTTCATCCCTTTTTAATCTGAATTGTGCATCAGGGAATTTATTTTTCAGTTCGAGCAGGCCTTGTTCTGCATCTTCAATAAAAGCTAAAAAGCATATACCTTTGGCTGTGGAAGCTATTAGTACTTGTCCGAACGGACCGGTAGAAAAGCTATAACTTATATTGAGGTTATTTGCTCTGTTACTGTATTCGGCAGGCGAGATTCCCTCGATTTTGACGAAGAGATCATGCAGACGGTTTATACTGGAAAAGTTACCCGAATCTACTTCATCATTGAGATTGATATTCCGGCTGTTCTCCAGTATATGTTTTGTATGATGTCTGCTTACACACTGGAAAAACTTTTTTGGAGTTGTACCCGCCCATTCACTGAATATTTTGTGAAAATGATCTGCACTCAGATGCACGTTTCTCGCAATATCATCCAATGTGGTTTGGTTTGCCTGTTTCTCCATAACAAACCTGATCGCTTTTGCCACAATCTTATAATGATGGAATGGTGTTAATTCATGCAGCTCCATAGATTTAATATCCAACCAATTTTCTGGATTTAAAACCACAATATTATTGAATTGATAGCAAACTAAAAATAAACTGCCAAAAACATTTCCAAAGGTTTATTTACTGTTATCGCAAATTAGATTTTCAGCAATAATAGCTGAAGACAACACCCCCGGTAACCCTGCACCGGGATGTGTTCCGGCCCCTACGAAGTAAAGGTTTTTGACATCTTCGCTGCGGTTATGAGGTCTGAACCAGGCTGATTGTGTAAGAATTGGTTCAACGGAAAAAGCAGAGCCTTTGTAACTGTTCAGAGTATCCTGAAAGTGTAGCGGGTCAATGTAATGTTCCGCTACCAGATTCTCCTGAAGATCAGGCAGATAATTCTCCTCCAGAAACTGCATGATTGCATCTCTGTACTTGGGCGCCACTACATTCCAGTCGGTGCCGCTGTCGAGGTGTGGTACAGGCGAAAGAACATAGAAAGCTTCATGCCCCTCCGGTGCCATTGAGGGATCGGTGATTGTTGGCATATGCAGATATAGAGAAAAATCGTCTGAAAGTGTTTTTTCGTGGAAAATATCTTTTAAAAGACCTTTATAGCGTTCACCCAGGATAATATTATGATGGGCCAGCCCCGAATCGAGATATCGTTTCTTAGTGCCGAAATAAATAACAAACAGAGACATACTGTACTTTGTGCGCTCAATCTTTCTGTCAGTGTATTTTTTTCGGTGCTTCTTGTTGATAAGATTTTTGTACGTGAAAGCTACATCAGCGTTTGAAACAACAACATCTGCTTTATGAGTGGCGCCGTTTTTTAGGCGAATACCTTTAGCTTCTCCGTTTTCAACAAATATCTCATCGATTTCGGAGCTCAAATGGATTTTACCGCCCTGATCCTCAATTAAGTCCACCATTGCATTAACAATAGCTCCTGTACCGCCCATAGCGTAATGAACTCCCCATTCTCGCTCAAGGTAGTGAATCATCGCGTAGATAGACGTGGTATCAAACGGATTGCCGCCAACAAGCAGAGGGTGGAAGGAAAAACAGCGTCTTAGAAAATCATCCTTTATGTATTGAGATACATATTTATAAACCGATTTATACGATTGCAGCTTGATGAGATCTGGTGCGACTTTCAGCATATCGGTAAATTTTAGAAAAGGTTTATCGGCTAGTTCTATGAAACCTTTATCAAAAATAGCTTTGGTCGTGCCAAGAAATTTCTCATAACCATCCGCGTCTTCAGGACTTCTTTTTTTGATCTCACCAAGCGTAAATTCATGATCATTATTGTAATCGAAGCTCTTGCCATTGTGATCATAAATCCGATAGAATGGGTTACATGGCACAAATTCGATGTAATCTTCTCTTTTTTTTCCGGCAGCCTCATAAATATCATCAAACATAAACGGTGCGGTAATTACTGTTGGCCCGCCATCAAATTTGAAGCCGTTAACCTCATAGACATAGGCACGTCCGCCCGGTTTATCTCTTTTTTCAAATATGGTTACATCATGCCCTTTTGATAATAATCTTGATGCAGTAGCGAGGCCTCCGAAGCCACTGCCAATTACGATGATATTCTTTTTCATGTTCAGAATTTGTATTTAGTTATTGAGCCTGAATAACTAAAATAGATGGAAAATAAATCCTGAAAAAATGAGAATTTTAATTCTCTGCCTGTTTTACAAACCCGTTGATTCCCCTGTCGGCCAATTGGTTTCTTGCTCGTCTTGCTTCTTCCACCGTTTGATAACTTCCGTAGTAAACTCTGTAAACAATTTGACCTGCAATGTTTACCCTTTCAACCCTTGAGCCGGAAATTCGATTTGATTCCGCATCAGCATCTCGTTTGTTTTCGAAAGAAGCAATTTGAACCGTAAAAGTTTCCCTGCTACTTATGTTTTGTGAATTCAGTGGACGATCCCCCTCCTCAATAAGGTAGATCCGCACAGGGGCTGTGCCCGTTTGAATCATATCAATTTCATCTGCTGCTTTGCGAGAGAGATCGATTATACGGTTTCCAACATAGGGGCCTCGGTCGTTTATCCTGACAATGACGGTTTTACCGTTATCGGTATTTTCAACCCGTACAATTGTATTAAATGGGAGTGTGCGATGAGCTGCGGTAAGATCGTTCATGTTGTACGTCTCGCCATTTGCAGTTTGCCTTCCATGAAAATCGGGCCCATACCAGCTGGCTGTTCCATGGCTGATAAAACGGATTGATTCATCAGCCGTTGTTCTGCTAACAATACCGCATGAGGAAAGAAAAAGCATCGAACTGAGCAAAAAAAGAGATGCGTATATCGATTTAGATTTTAGTACCATTCAGTCCGTTAGCAGGTGTGTTGTTTTTAAATGAATGAGATAATTTACAAAGTTTGTACTTACAATCTGTAATGAACTTCTACTTTTAGAAAGTGTTTCCAAAAAGAAAATAAAAGTATGACTGTAACCATCACATTGATCATAATTAATGCAGTTGTTTCTCTCACAGCTCTCTATTTAAGCCCTAAATTGCTTGAAATAGGTATGCTGAAACCATACAGAACTCTCAGAAAGCAAACCTGGTACGAAGTAATTACATCCGGATTTTTGCATGCTAATCTTTCACATCTGTTGGTGAATATGTTTGTGCTCTTCTTTTTCGGTGTTGTGATGGAACAGGTTTTGGGTGTGTTTTATTTTACGGCACTCTACTTCAGTGGCTTGATTTTTTCATCCATTCCATCGTTTATCTCGCATAGAGATAATCCCGGGTATGCTACAATTGGAGCATCAGGTGCAGTTGAGAGTGTTCTTTTTAGCTATATTTTTATTTTTCCGACAGAAAAACTCATTCTCATATTACTACCTATTCCAATTCCGGCATGGTTTTTTGGGCTGGCATTTCTTGCATATAGTATCTTTGAGGGGAAGAGGGGGGTAGGAAAAGTGAATCACGCAGCACATATAGCGGGAGCCATCTGGGGCATACTCTTTCTGATTTTATTCGTACCCAACAGTGTAGATCACATCCTCACAATTTTTGGACTTTTATAAGCAGAGGGTTGATTCATATAAATCAACCCAATTAAATACTATCCTTTTTTCGCCCGAAAATCCTTCATAAAAGATACGAGAGCTTCAACACTTTCCGGTTTACACGCATTGTAGATACTTGCCCTTATACCGCCAACACTTCTGTGGCCTTTCAATGCAACAAGGTTGTGTTTTGCAGCTTCTGTTAGGAATATTTTTTCGAGATCTTCATCACCAAGCCTGAAAGTTACATTCATTTTTGATCTGGATCCCTTCTCAACGGTACCACGGTAAAATTCATCCGAATCGATTTCACCGTAGAGTAAATTTGCCTTCTTATCATTAATTTTCACGAAAGCATGTAATCCGCCTTTCTCTTCGATCCATTCCAGAACGTAATTCACCATATATACTGCGAAAACGGGTGGTGTGTTAAATAACTTATTTACGTGTGTATTATAATTAAGTATAGTTGGAATAGCTTCGGGACGTTGCTTCTCCAGAAATGATTTTCTAACCATCACAACTGTGACTCCTGCAGGCCCAAGATTTTTTTGCGCGCCGGCGTAAATCAAACCATATTTAGCGAGATCAAGCGGACGCGATAGAAAGTCTGAAGACGCATCGCATACAAGCGGAGCTCCTCCATTCTCAGGTTCTGTATGAAATTGTGTGCCAAAGATTGTGTTATTACTTGTAAAGTGAGTGTAGAGAGCATGTTCTGCAAATGTGAGCTCATCATTAGTTGGAATGTGTGAGTAATTTCCTTCTTTACCGGAATATGAGGTATGAACCGATCCAAACAATTTTGCCTCTTTAATGGCTTTCTCTGACCACGCACCGGTGTCTATATAATTTGCTGTGCGGCTATTGTTGAGAAAATTATGGGGTACCATCATAAATTGTGAACTTGCCCCACCCTGGAGAAAGAGTACTTCCCAGTCATCATCAGCTCCAAGAATTGATTTTAAATGCTTACCTGCCTGCTCATTAATGGCAGTATATTCCGGACTCCGATGGCTCATTTCCAGCAGGGAACAGCCTTTATTTTTGAAATTCACAAGCTCTTTCTGTGCTTTTTCAAGAACCTGTAGAGGAAGTGTTGCCGGACCTGCACTAAAGTTATGTACGCGATTCATAATATTTTTCAATTTTAAAATGTGTGAACGATTAATCCTGATTTTATTTTAGGCTCGAACCAGGTTGATTTTGGCGGCATCAATTCGCCCTGGTCTGATACATCCAGCAGCTCTTGAATACTAGTTGGATACATACTGAAAGCGAGATCAGCTTTCTCAGTATTCACAAGCTTTTCTAGTTCTGATGTTCCGCGTATGCCACCTACAAAGCTGATATTCTCATCTGTACGCGGGTTTTTAATGCCAAATAGTGGTTCGAGAACTCCATTCTGTAACCGTGCAACATCAAGCGAATCTACTACACTACTTGAAGCGGGCTCCGGTAAAGTCATGAGCCACCATTTACCGGAGTAAAAAACTGAGACAGTTCCCTTTTCAGAGGGTGATTTTTCTGTGGTTTCCTCAAGATTGAACTCGATTTTGAGTTTTTCAAACTGATCAGTAGTTACCTTTTTTAGAATACGGTTGTAAGGCAGTATTTTCATTTGATCCATCGGAAAAAGAACAACCGGGAAATATTCAAACTCTTCTTCACCCTTAAATGTGTTTCGTTCTTTTCGTAATTGCTCAGCAACACGCGATGCACTTTTACAGCGATGGTGTCCGTCGGCTACGTAGAGATTTTTAATGGAGGCAAATCCTTCCACAAAATCTGCGGTGTTATACGTTTTCCAGATTCTGTGAGTAACACCACCTTCTCCCTGATGTTCAATCAACGGCTCTGTAGTAAGTATAAGTTTTTCGATGAGAAATGTAATATCTGCACTATCTCTGAATGTAAGCATCACAGGTTCAGCGTGAGCTTGCTGTGTAAGAATATGCCGTGTACGGTCATCCTCTTTATCAGGTCTGGTAAGTTCATGTTTCAGGATAATTTCATCATCATAGTCCTGAACAGACGCACAAGTAAATACTCCGGTTTGTGTATGTGCTGATGTTTCAAGCTGATATATATAGATAGCATGTTTGTTATCCTGAACAAAAGTATCTGATTGAAGCAATCTTTTTAGATTTTCTGCACCTTTTTTATATACCGATTCATGATTAAAAGGAGTTTCAACCGGTAAATCAATCTCCGGACGGATTACATGCAGAAAACTGTCGGGCTTTCCTTTTGCCAATTCTGCGGCTTCGTCAGTACTAATTACATCATATGGGACACAGGCTACTTCGTCTATTTTATCTTTAATTGGAAGCCAGCCTCGAAAGGGGTGAATAGTTGCCATTAAATCATCATGTTTTGTTATTTTAAATCAGTCTTTATTATACAAACTCTTTACCTTTTCAGCGTATAGAAATCGTAAATAAACAGGATAAATTACAATCATGAGCGATAATACTTCATTCAATACGGACAAACTCAACCCCGATCAGCAGCAACAGCTTTTATTTATGATGCTTATACAGCAGCACGAGCAAATTGCAATGATGGGACTTGGCAAAATCAAGAACCCTGCTATCGATAAAGTAGACCGGGATCTCAAATCAGCAAAGTTTGCGATTGATACCCTTGTAACTCTCGAGAAATTTACTGAAGGAAATCTTCCTAAAGAACTGGCCTCTTTTTTGAAGCAGACTTTGACGAATCTAAGGCTCAACTATGCTGATGAGAAGAATAAAGAGAACACATCAACTGAAGGTAAAGAAGGTGAAACAACCAATGCGGAGAATTAAAGCAGCGGGCGGAGTATTATTTAGATTTAATGATTCGCTTGCTGAGATTCTGCTTATCAAGCGAAATGGTTTTTGGGACTTGCCGAAGGGCAAAGTTGAAAATGGAGAATCCATTGAAGAGGCTGCAATTCGTGAGGTTGAGGAGGAGACTGGTGTGGAAAATATTTCTATTCGGTCGTATCTCTGCGAAACATATCATGAATATATTCAGAAAGGTGATTCTTACGGAAAAACTACCTACTGGTATCTCATAGATGCAAATGGGTTTAAAGGCACTACCATGCCTCAGCTAGAAGAGGGTATTACAGATACAGAGTGGGTTCATTTGAAAAAGGCATTTACCATTGCTCATTATGATAATTTGAAAGAGGTAATAGGAAAGGCAAATAAAGATCTTTACAAACAAAAAAAGGCGTGATGTTTATCACGCCTTTTAAGAAATAAATTGTTTACTAATTAATTTTGTAGCCTGAAAAATATCGGCAAACTGTATTGAACCCGAACAGGACGCCCACGTTGCATGCCCGGTCTGAACTGAGCCTGGCTTACCACTCGCAGTGCCTCTTCATCAGCGCCGCCGCCAATTCCTCGAATAACCTGTGGATTTTCTACTTCACCGCGCTCATTTACGATAAACTGGATGTAAACTCGTCCTTCAATTCCTGCGCGTCTGGCCATTTCAGGATAGCGAATTTGACGTTGCAGTTCTCCAAGGCCGCCAATCAACTCAGGCATCTCTTCTACAACCACAAAGAAATCTTCTTCTGGTTCATCTTCAGCTGGTGGTGGTGGTGGTGGCATGCTGAGAGAACCGCCAAGATCAAGGTCACCGCCGATATCGATATCCACATCTTCAATAATTTCATCGTTTGGTACTTCAACCGGAACGGGTTGGCGTGGAGGTGGAGGTGGAGTTTCGATTTGGCGAGTTTGGATAATTTCCTCCATCTCGACAATTTCCTGCTCCTCTAACACAATCTCTTCTGGACCAAGGCTTGTAATATCAATTCTCACCGCAACGATGAAAACCACAAGAGTAATCAGCAAGCCTAACTCAAGAAAAACTGTGTAATAGTTTCTTAAATCAGCATCTGGTTTTTTTCTTTCAATCATTTTGAGGGTATGTAGTTTTGGCTAATGTGAAATCAGGATGAAGTATAATTCATTTTCATCTATTTTTCCAACGAATTAATGTAATTAGATATTATCATTTTATTTCTTCTTCAGTGAAACGCTGTTCTCAAAAGGGTATTTTGCTCTGAAAATTGCCAATAAAATTACTGCTGTGAGGCTTCCTAGTGCATCTGCAAGTGCATCATACATATTTCCGTTTCTTCCATATGGTAGTAATTCTTGTGCCACTTCGATCAAAATTCCAAATAGAGTGCCTGCAATAAATATTGCTAATAAACTGACATTATATTTTCTGACAGAAATGAGGTAGAGACCAAAAAGAAATGTCCATGTGAAAAACATCATAAAGTGTCCAACTTTATCGTATTGGTATAGGCTTGAGGACCCGAGGCTTTCGGATGGCAACATTGTAAAAAAGAGAATTGCGGCAGTTGTAAGTATCAGTAACAGGTTAATTACAAACCTATTTTCCACAAAAAATCGAATAGTGGTTTTAATCATAAAAGATTCTCCGGAGCAGTCATTTTCTCGCTATTTGAAGACGATAACGCGCTGAATGTTTCATAAAGTGCACGGATAGTTCCTGTTTGTATGCTTTTATCTATTGCAATTTTTGCAGAAATAGCACCTGCAAGTACATCGCCAAAACCTGCTCGGTTGAATATTGAAGTATTGTAACCTGTAATAAATGGTGTTGATTTAGTCACTGCAAGAAATGCAGGATAACCTTTTAAGAATAGGTTACAGTTTTGTTCTTTTGAAAAGTTAACTACCCATTTAAATCGTTCAGCATCGTTTTTAGAAGTATTACCCAGCCATTTTTCTGATTCTCCCTGATGGGGTGTTAATAGCCAGTTTTTCTTTTGTTTATCAGAGAGCATTTTAATCTCTTGCCATGCTGCCAATGCATCGGCATCGATAATCACATCATCATTAAAATTAAGAAGAAGTGACTGAACTAACGATCTTGTTTCCGGGCGGGTGCCTATTCCAGGTCCAATCAGTAGTACACCTTTTTTTCTTTCAATTGCTGAAAGTATTGTTTGAAGATGATCTTCCTTGAAAAATGTATCATTTTCCGAACCGACTGCAATTTTAATAATTTGTGGTAAAGCAATTTCGTATACGGGAAGAAGTTTTTTGGGAGCGTAAAGAAATACTGCACCGGCACCCTGTTTCCACGCACTCTTGGCCGCCATAATTGCCGCTCCTGTAAGCCCTTCTGAGCCTGCAACAATATGCACAACACCACCATCATATTTATGATTGGGTTTGTGAAGATTTGGTGGAAGACTGTTATACAGCTCGCTGTTTATTAACACAGCACTTTCATGTAATACATAATTTGGAAACGGTAGTTTTATATAAACAACGTCCCCGCAATAAGCCTGTGCGTTTGATAAATGAAATCCTATTTTGTTTGTGCCAAACGTGAAGGTTTTGTGAGCCTTCAAACACGTACCGTGAATTTCTCCCGTGTCTGCGTTTAGCCCAGAGGGTACATCCATTGAATAAACGGTTAACTCGGATGAATTTAAACGTTCAAATAGATCCGATAGCGGCTTGTTTATGGAGCTATTTAGACCGGTACCGAAGATTCCATCTACGCAGTAATCGAAGGAGTAGAGGTTCAAGTCTTCAACATCATCAATAATTTTTAGAGAAGCACCGTTTTTTTCGAGTGTTTTGAGCAACTTCAGATTTTTTTCTGCATCCTGCGAAAGATCATCAGTTCCAAAAACCGGATAGATGATAATTTCATGGCCGGTGTCATTTATCAGGTACCTTGCAACGGCAAGAGCATCACCCGCATTGTTACCTTTTCCGCAAATAATCAGGCCTTTTCGTAACCTTTTTTCATTCTTAATTATGTGCCCGGCTGCACTATAAGCTGCAATCTCCATCAACGTAAAACCATCAATTCCAAATTCATCAATGGTCATTCGGTCAGCTATGCGGCTGTTTTCTGCCGTATAGAGTTTGCACTGATGAGGTATGTGAAAAGTTTCAGCCATGGGTGAGCTTAATAAGATCGGGCAAAGAGTACTTTTTTAGCGGAAGGTTTTCCGGTAACCATACAGGTACCGGGTGTTTCATCTCCATGCAGCGGAATGCAGCGAATTGTCGCTTTGGTTTCTTCTTTTATTTTTAGCTCCGTTTGCTCTGTACCGTCCCAGTGGGCATAAATAAATCCACCGTCTTCGATCATTACTTTGAACTCTTCATACGTTTCAGCGTGTTTTGTACTGTCATCCTGTCGTTTTTTGGCCGCCTCAAACAGATCAATCTGAATGGTTTCAAGCAACGTGGTGATTACTGAAGCCGACTCTTTTACCGGAATAATCTTTTTCTCAAGTGTATCGCGGCGGGCAACTTCAATATTTCCATTTTCAATATCTCTTGGACCGATAGCTATCCGAATTGGTGTGCCTTGTGCTTCATGTTCAGCAAATTTCCAGCCGGGTTTAAAATTATCACGGTCGTCAAGTTTAACGGAAACGCCATTATCCCTGAGCTCTCTTATAAGTGGTTCGGCGTAGTAAAGTGCTTTAGATTTTTGATCATCATTTTTGAAGATCGGAATGATTACAACCTGTGTTGGTGCAAGTTTAGGAGGGAGTACCAATCCGTTATCATCTGAATGAGTCATTATCAGTCCACCAATTAATCGGGTTGATACTCCCCAGCTTGTTGCCCAAACATATTTGTGTTCACCGTCGCTATCCTGAAATTTTACATCAAAAGCCTTTGCGAAATTTTGACCGAGAAAATGAGATGTCCCTGCCTGCAGGGCTTTGCCGTCTTGCATCAGCGATTCGATACAGTATGTATCCACTGCTCCGGCAAATCGTTCTGAAGAAGTTTTTACTCCGGTTACAACCGGCATGGCCATATAATCTTCCGCAAATGTTCTGTACACTTCGAGCATTTGAAGGGTTTCCTCTACTGCTTCCTGTTCAGTTGCGTGTGCGGTGTGACCTTCCTGCCATAAAAATTCCATGGTACGCAGAAACAGGCGCGTTCTCATTTCCCATCGTACTACGTTTGCCCATTGATTTATAAGAATCGGTAAATCACGGTAAGATTGTATCCAGCCTCTGTATGCATCCCATATAATTGTTTCGGAGGTGGGGCGTACGATGAGTTCTTCTTCAAGACGGGATTCAGGATCAACCTCAACACCACCTTCAACACTTTTTAGCCGGGAATGCGTAATAACAGCACACTCTTTGGCAAATCCTTCAACATGCTGCGCTTCTTTTGATAAGAATGATTTTGGGATAAACAGAGGGAAATAGGCATTCTCATGTCCTGTTTTTTTAAACATAGAGTCTAACACTCCTTTCATGTTTTCCCAAAGCGAGAAACCATTCGGGCGTATTACCATACAGCCACGTACTGGAGAGTGATCGGCCAGTTTCGCTTCTTTAATTACATCAAGATACCATTGTGAATAATCGTCTTCCCTGTTGGTGATACGTTTTGCCATGTTAGCTGCTGTTGCGTAGAATTTTATTGTTATAAGAAATTGTTACAGTCCTCAAGATAAAAAATGATTTACAAGCGAACTGCAAGACATTGTGAATATTTGAAATTAATATTTCACCATTAAATAGAAAATGTCTTATCTTTAATGCTCTTTGAAATTGGCGTGGTAGCTCAGGTGGTTAGAGCGTCGGATTCATAACCCGGAGGTCGGCGGTTCAAGTCCGCCCCACGCTACATAAAGCCTTGTAAGATAAATACTTGCAAGGTTTTTTTGTTGTTGTGTATATACCGCCTTTGTTTAGCGTGGGCATCAAGTTGTGGCAGTGGTTTGAAAAGAATTGCTTTAGCGTTTCTTAAAATCATTGCGCAAAAAATTAGCAGCACTCCTATCAAAGAATGCTGCTAAATATCATCTACAGACGGCTATTACCCCATTTGCAAATTTAACATAATTGGTTCAAGTGGTACGTGCAATAAGTATTAGATCGTAATTTTCCTACGTATATATACGTAGATCAGAAGTGAGCTATCGTAAACCAGCCTCTTTCATAGCATAGCGAACCAGTGCAGCTGTATTTTTGATACCCAGTTTATTCATCAGGTTTGACCGGTGAGTTTCCACTGTTCTTGTGCTGATGTAGAGCATTTTAGCAATTTCTGCACTTGTGTATCCGTCAACAATCAGTTTGAGAATTTCTTTTTCTCGTTTGGTTACACTTTTTTTGCTTCCGGCGAGTGTACTGCGTTTGGTATAATCTGTGTACTGGCTGATCATGATTTGGGAAACCGAATCGCTGAATGCCTGTTCTCCGGCTGATACTTCGTAAACAATTTCAATTAACTCTGATGTAGGGGCATTTTTTGTAAGATACCCCATAACACCAGCTTTCAAAGACTGATTGAGGTGAAATAGGTCTGTGGAGTGTGTTAATACAATGGCTAAAACTCCCGGATTTATCTCTTTCAGTTTATCCATGATTTCATGAATGTTCAGATCAGGAATGTTTGATGAAAGAAGGCAAACGGAATCTGGGTGGTTTTTAAAATGCTGAATCAGCTTCTTACCGGTGTCAACACTATTAATAATCGAAAAATCAGTGTTTGAAGCAATTGTTGCTTCAATTCCCAGCCGATAAATATCGGTACTTTCAGCGATTAGTATTTTTATAGTGTCCATTTGCTAACCCTGTCTTGTGCAGATGTTAACAGAATATAATCGTTTATTCTAAAATGTAAAGCTATTTATTCGTTTTCGGTGTTGATTGGCTAAGTTCCAATCAGCAGATAGAAACCGAGTATGGATTTACAGCTCCACAGTACAGTTCGAATGATATTTGTACGAACCAGGAGGGTTACTACCTGTGAATTGAATCCTGATGAAAGTTTTGAATGTAGGGGAACCTGTACAAAGAATGTGACAAGCCAGATCAGAACCACAATAAAAAATCCGGCAAGATGTAAAATTTGATCTGTTTGCTGAAAGAAAGCCAAGGAAAAAGATGTGATGAATTCGGTAACCATCAGCGGTATAACAAGAATTGAAATTCTAAGACCATGAAATCGGATATGTTCTCCAAATTTTTGTTTATCAAGTCGGTGAAACATCGGATAATGTACCAATTGAACCATCCAGATGAGTCCACAAAGCAGAAAGGTGGATATCAGGTTAACGGCGAGAATCATTTGCATCATAAAACTTTACCCATGAAGTAAGCGAATGGTTTTCAGATTGCGTATTTTTGGCGATTCAAAAGGAAACGACAATAATTTGATTTAATCAACAGATTTTTATGAGCTGGAACCGAACCCATACTTGCGGCGAACTTACCACTAAAAACAAGGGAGAGGAGGTAGTACTAAATGGCTGGATATCAACCCGGAGAGATTTGGGAGGGCTTATTTTTATTGATTTACGCGACAGATATGGAATTACTCAAATCGTTTTTGATGAAACCAATAAGGAACTGCATACAAAAGCAGAACAGCTTCGAAATGAATATACAATAAGAATTAAAGGAAAAGTTATAGAAAGGGATGCGGAAACCATCAACCCGGAGATGAAAACCGGTGAAATAGAAGTAGAGGTTTCGGAACTGCATGTTTATTCTAAAGCAGAAACACCACCTTTTGAAATTAAGGATGGCATTGCCACCAACGAAGAGACACGTCTCAGATATCGCTACCTGGATCTTCGTCGCAATGATATTCAAAAGAATTTGATGCTGCGATCTGATCTGTACCATACGATCCGGACGTTTTATCACGACCGGTTATTTGCTGAGGTTGAAACTCCCGTGCTGATGCGCTCAACCCCCGAGGGTGCACGTGATTACCTGGTTCCCAGTCGAGTGAACGCAGGCAAGTTTTTTGCGCTGCCACAAAGCCCGCAAACGTACAAGCAGTTATTGATGGTTTCGGGTTTCGACCGATACTTTCAAATTGTGAAGTGTTTCAGGGATGAAGATCTACGTGCTGATCGCCAGCCGGAATTTACCCAGGTTGATGTGGAAATGTCGTTTGTTGATGAGGAGGTGATCTATTCAACACACGAAGAATTGATGGCCCTTTTGTGGAAAAAACACCTGAACGTTGAAATACCCACACCATTTAAAAGGCTTACCTATAAGGAAGCAATTGAAACATACGGTTCAGACAAACCGGATTTGAGATTCGGACTAAAAATTAATGATTTATCGGATATTGTAGCTGATTCGGATTTCAAAATTTTCCGGACAACGGTCTCCAATGGCGGCCGGGTGATTTCCATAACGGTACCCGGACAGGGAGCATTGGGACGGGGGGCTCTCGACAGGCTCACCGAAAAAGCTATCTCTCAAACAGGTGCCGGCGGTATGATATTCATGAAGCACTACGAAGGTGAGATTACCTGTAGTGTTGGGAAGTTTCTGAATGATGAAACCATGAAAAAAATGGCTGAGAAATCAGATGCCGGCGATGGTGATCTTGTTTTGATTCTGGCAGGTCCGGCACCCGATGTGTACGAGCAGATGGGAGCACTCAGATTGATTGCAGGTAAAGATTTTGACCTGATTGATAATTCGAAGACCGAATTTTTATGGGTAACAGATTTCCCGCTTTTTGAGTGGTCACGCGAAGATTTGCGATACTATTCACTCCACCATCCATTCACTTCACCAAATTCAGATGAGATCGGTCTGCTGGATGACTCACCCGAGAAAGTGAATGCCAGGGCGTACGATTTGGTTCTCAATGGAAGTGAAATTGGAGGTGGTTCTATTCGTATCCACGATTCTGAACTTCAGCAAAAAGTTTTTGGAATACTTGGAATCGGTGAAGAAGAAGCACAAAACAAAT